>JAKLKT010000637.1 GCA_023150495.1 Planctomycetota bacterium | reverse complement strand
GACATCGAGCAGGCGCTCAAGGAGAAGCCCGCGCACGGGAAGACCTACAAGACGAAGGACCCGTACGGCGACGAGATCGAGTGCTTCGAGTGCTGCCCCGGCGTGACCGTGAAGCAGATGCTCGCGCTCCACGAGGGGAAGCCGCTCGAGTACATGAAGGGCCCGCTCATGCCCTACACCGCGGTCGTCGATCCGCACAGCCTTGCGGACTTGGGCGGCATCCAGCGCGGCGAGGCGACGAGCGCGGACGCCTTCATCGCCGTCATCTCGAAGCACGCGAAGGCGCTCGAGGAGAAGCACGGCAAGGGGGTCGATGCCAAGCTCTGGGAGTGGCTGCTCAACGCGCAGACGAGGCTCGACCTCCTCCTCGGCGAGGAGAAGCTCCCTGACGCGCTCGCGCTCGTCGAGGAGATGCAGAAGCGGACCGCGCGCGAGCACGAGACCGCGAAGCGCAAGGTCGCGGCGGCGCGCGAGGCGGTGATGTCCGACGCCGCGGCGCTGCTCGACGAGCTCGAGGCGCGAATCGAGGGGGGCCGGGGGGCCGAGGCCCGCGCCGACGCCCTTCGCCTCGCGAAGCTGCTCAAGGGAACGGATCTCGCGGACCGCGCGTCCGCGATCGAGGCAAAGACGAAGTAGCCCCACGGAGGATTCGATACACATGAAGCAACGGTTCCTGTCCGCGGCGGCGCTCGCGCTCGCCGCGACGCTCGTCACGGCCGGCGGCGGCAAGGAGAAGCCCGAGCCGTCGGTCACCTACGCGAGGAGCTGGGACGCGGCGGTCGAGGAGGCGAAGCTCCTGAACGTCCCGATCGTCGTCCACAGCCACGGCTTCTACTGAGGCCCCTGCTGGTCGGTGCACGGGTCCGTGCTCCAGAACAAGAAGTACATCGCGTTCGCCGAGGAGAACACCGTCGAGGTGCTCGCGCTGTCCCGTCTCGAGGAGGGGATCGAGAAGCAGGACAAGAAGGCCGGGACCTTCCGGGCCAAGGACGTGGACGGGCAGGAGAAGGAGTTCTTCCTCGCCTGGCCGAACCTCACGCTCGAGGACATCAAGGCCCTCGGCGGATCCAAGGCCGGCAGCTACAACAACACCGGCAAGATCCCCTACACCGCGATCGTCGACCCGCACACGCTCGAGGAGATGGAGAACATCAAGGGCGGCTACGGCGCGGGCTCGCTGATGGACATCGTCACGGCGAGGAAGAAGGAGCTCGAGAAGGCCCACGGCAAGGGTCTCAGCCGGAAGACGCTCGGCAAGGTCAAGGAGGCCGACGCTTCGATCCGCGGCCACCTCGCGAAGGGCGACCTCGCGAAGGCGCTCGCCGAGTCGGCCGCGCTCCAGAAGAAGGTCGCGAAGGAGCCGCCCGCGATCATGGAGCTCGCGGACAAGACCGGCGTCGAGGTCCTCGATGCGGCCGGGAAGCGGCTGGACGAGCTCGAGGCGATGATCGGCCGCGGCGAGAAGGCCGAGGCGGGCAAGGAGCTCGGCCCGCTCTCGCGCGCCCTGAAGGGCACCGCCCTCGAGGAGCGCGCGCTCGCGCTGCTCGCGCAGACCAAGGCGGAGTGACTTCACGGGAGGGGGCCGGGGGAACCCTCCCCCGCGCCCCCTCCCTTCGTTTCACGGACGGCCCAGGGCCTCCCTCTCTCCGTTTGTGGTAGGAAGCCGTCCATGCGACGGCTCCTCCCGCTTCTCCTCCTGCTCGGCCCCGCGGCGGCCGATTCCCTCGACGACGCGCTCGCGCTCGGGGGCTTCACGCGCGCAGGGCTCGGCTGGGAGCCGAAGGGCTCGTGGCACCGGTACCCGCGCGCGGTCGCGTGGAAGCTCGACCACTTCGACGCGCTCTTCGCGGAGCCGCTCGCCGTCGTGCCCTTCACCCGTGCGCTCGGACGCGGCGTGCGCGACTACCTCGGGGCGGACGGCGCGCCGGACGAGTACGGCGCGGGCGGGATCTACAAGCTCGCGCACCTCGTCGGGTTCGGTCCGAAGCACGGCGGGATCCGTCCGTACTCGCCCAACCTGATTGCGGCGCCCGTGACGCTGGATGCTGCGGTCCTCGAGGTGTACCGCGCCGCCGGGCGGCAGACGAAGTTCGTCTCG
>JAKLKT010000636.1 GCA_023150495.1 Planctomycetota bacterium | reverse complement strand
GGCCCGTCGTGCCGCGTGAGCAGTCACCGGCGGCGACGCCGGTCGCGCCGATGGCGCCGCTGACGTCGGCGGCCGTCGCGTCGGCTCCGGCCGTCGCGCCCGCGCCCCCTCGGACGCTCGCGTCGAACCCGTACTTCGACGACACGCTCGGCGCGTTGCTCGACGCGGCCGGGAGCTCGGCGAACACCGAGGCCGTGCTGCGCCTCGAGCGCAAGTTCTGGGCGTTGATGCGCGTCCTCGCGAAGAAGGGCCTGCTGACGAACGACGACTTCATGCAGGAGCTCGCCGAGGAAGATCGCTGACGCGGCGCCGTCACGACGGCCGCGGTTCGCTCGAAGCGAATCTACTGAATGGAACGCCGGAGGCGGCGGGGACGGCCGGCGAGAGCGGGCCTCGAAGCTGCGGGACGACGGGCGGCGCGGAGGAGAGGGCGCCGCCCTCGAGCGGGGGGACGCGCGGCTACTGCTGCGGCTGCGCGGGCTGGCCCTGGTTGATCGGGAGGTCTTTCACCTGCTGCGGCGTCAGCTTCTCGATCTTCACGCCGCCCTGCTCCTGGATCATCTTCGCCGCGCCCTGCGCGCCGGCGCCCTGCATCAGCGCGCCGGGGCCGGGCTGCGGGCGGCCTTCGGCCATGATCTTCTCGTCGCCCTTGACGAAGATCTCGATCTTCGCCTCGTTCTTCCACTTCGCGAGGGCGTCGCGGATCGCCTCGTTGCGCTTCTTGGCCTCGAGGGACTTCTTGATCTGCTCCTCGACCTCCTTGAAGGGCTTCTTGCGGGCCGGCTTGTGGTCGACCTTCTTGATCACGTGGAAGCCGAACTGCGTCTCGACGATCCCCGAGATCTGATCCTTCTTCAGCGCCCAGACGGCGTCTTCGAAGGGCTTCACCATGCGGCCCTTCGTGAAGTAGCCGAGGTCACCGCCGCGATCCTTCGTGGGATCTTCGCCGTACTCCTTCGCGATCGCCGCAAAGTCGGCGCCCTTCGCCTTGGCCTTCTTCAGGGCCTCCTCGGCGCGGGCCTTCTTCTTCGCCTTCTCCTCGGCCGACGCGCCCTGGGGCACGCGGATCAGGATGTGGCTCGCCTGCACCTGCTCGGGCTCATCGTAGCGCTGCTGGTTCTTCTCGAAGAACTCCTTCACCTCGGCCGGCTCGACCGTGATGCCCTCGGAGACCTTCGCGAAGACCTTCTCGCGGAGCAGGTTCGCCTCGAACTGCGCGCGCACGTCTTCGGCCGTCGTGCCCGCGCGCTCGAGGAACGCCTTGAACGCGTCCTCGGAGCCGTAGCGCTTCTTGTGGTTCGCCCACTGCTCCTCGCGCTCCGCGTCGGCGATCACGACGCCGAGCTTCGTCGCCTGCTGACGGATGAGCTCCGCGTCGACGAGGCGGCGGACGATGTTGTCCTTGAGCCGCTCGCGCAGCGCCGGCTGCACCTCGTGGCGCGCCTTCTGATAGCGCTCGATCGTCATCTTGTACTCCTTGTTGAAGGGAGCACGCGGCACCTCGGTGCCGTTGACGGTCGCGACGGGGCCATCACCGGGAGGAAGCTCGATCTCGGCGGTCGTCGACGTCGCCGTCGCGGGCTTCGTCTCGGTCGCCGGCTTCGTCTCGGCGCCCGGCTTGGCGCCTTCCTGTTTGCACGCGGAGAACGTCATGGCCGCGCACGCCGTGGCGAGCACCAGCCTGGAGAGGGGGGTTCGAAGCATGGCGCTCCGGTAGCAAAGGCCTCCGGCACCGTCAATCGAAACGAATTCAGGACCTTGATCCGCCCCAAGACGCGCGCCGTGCGCGTAGGCTCGGTCCGTGGCGTCGAGCGAGGTCGATCGAGAGGAGGGGCACACACTCGCCGTCCGGCCGCTGCTCGTCGCCGCGGGCGCCTTCGCGGTCGGCGCCGCCGCAGGCCGCGGGGCCCCGGTCGCCTGGGCCGCCGCGATCGCGGGACTTTCCGCGCTGTTGGCGATGTTCTCCGCGCTGCACCGGCGCGCCTGGTCCGTCGGGCTCCTCGCCGGCGCGGCGATGGCCTCCGGGGTCGCGGTCGCCGGCCTCGACACCCCGGCCGACAGCGAGCTCGCCACGGCCCTCGGCGTCGGGCCGAAGGCCTGG
>JAKLKT010000635.1 GCA_023150495.1 Planctomycetota bacterium | reverse complement strand
GGCGGCGGCGAGGCGCTCGAGAGCCCCCGCGACGCGAGCGCGCTCGCGCGCTCGATCGAGCGCGTCTCCGCGACCGCGACGCCCGAGCTCGCGCGCGCCGTCGCCGAGAAGTTCCCCGAGGACCGGATGCTCGACGAGGTGATCGACACCCTATGCGGCTCCTCGTCCTGACGCACCGGTTCGAGGATCCCTCCTACCGGGTGCGGTGGGGGAGGTTCCTCGACGTCCTCGGCGCGGAGGCGCGCGAGATCCCCGCGCGAGGCCGCGGCGAGGTCTTCCGGCTCGCGCGCGAGGCGGAGACGGTGGTCCTCCACCGCCGCCTCCTCACGGCGCTCGACTTCGCGCGCCTCCGCCGCGCCGCGAGGAGGCTCGTCTACGACTTCGACGACGCGCTCCTCTACCGGCCGTCGCCGCCGTTCCGCTCGCGGCTCCGCGAGCGCCGCTTCTTCCGCGCGGTCGCGGGCGCCGACCTCGTGCTCGCGGGCAACCGCAACCTCGCCACGATCGCGCGGCTCCGCGCGCGGCGCGTCCTCGTCGTGCCGACGACGGTCGAGATCCCCTCGGCCCCCCGGCCCCCCCTGCTTCCCGATCCGACGGCGGTCTGGATCGGGCAAAGGCCCACGCTCCCGTACCTCGAGCCTCTCGTCGGCGCCGTGCGCGATGCCGGATACCGGCTGCGCGTGATCGCCGACGCCGCGCCGCCGGGCGCGGAGCTCGTCCCGTGGTCGCTCGGGACGGAGTACGCGCGGCTCGCGGAGTGCCACGTCGGCCTCGCGCCGCTGCCTTCGGACCCGTTCGCGCGCGGCAAGTGCGGATACAAGCTCCTCCAGTACTACGCCGCGGGGCTCCCCGCGGTCGCGTCGCCGGTCGGGGTGCACCGGACGCTCGCCGAGGGGGGCGCCCTTCTCGCGCGGACGCCCGCGGAGTGGACCGCGGCGCTCCGCCTGCTTCTCGATGAGGGGGGGCTCCGGGGGCCGAAGGGGCGGGCGTTCGTCGAACGGCGGTATGCTGCCCCGGCGTTGGCGGAGCGGCTGAAGAGGATCCTCCCGTGACGGAGCCGTCGCGCATCGTCGTCCGCGTGCCGAACCCGCTCGGCGACCAGATCATGGCGACCGCGGCGCTCGACGCGCTGCGCCGGCGCTTCCCGCGCGCGCACATCGCGGGGCACGGCGGCGCGGTCGCGAGCCAGCTCTACGCGGGGATGGACTGTTTCGACGGGTTCCTCGTGTCGGGCCGGAGGGAGTCCGTCTGGAGGCAGGCCGCGCTCCTGCGGCGCGGGCACTTCGACCTCTGCGTGCTGCTCACGGGGTCGTTCCGGAGCGCGCTGCCGCCCTTCCTCGCGCGGATCCCGCGGCGCGCGGGCTACCGCCGGAGCGGGCGCTCGCTCCTCCTCACGGAGCGCTGGCCGCGGCCGAAGCCGGGCGGGAAGGCGCAGCCCTACCCGACGAAGCGGTACTACCTGGATCTCGTGGCGAGGCTCGGCGCCACGGAGGCGGGGCGCGCGAGGCTCGTGGTCACGGCGGAGGAGAAGGCGCGCGCGGCCGCGTGGATGGAGAGGGAGGGGCTCGGGGAACCCCTGCTCTCGATGTGCGTCGGCGCGGCCTTCGGGCCGAGCAAGATGTGGCCGGCGGAGAGCTTCGCCGCGGTCGGCGACGCGATGGCGGAGCGGCACGGCGCGCGCGTGGTGCTGCTCGTCGCGCCCGGGGAGCGGGAGGTCGCGCTGCGCGTCCGGGCGGCGATGAGATCTCCGCTCGTCGACACGTGGACGGAGCCGCTCGACGTCGGGATGCTCAAGGCGGTGATCGCGCGGTCGCGCGTGCTCGTGACGAACGACACCGGCCCGCGGCACATCGCCGCATGCCTCGGCGTGCCGGTCGTCTGCCTGATGGGGCCGACGAGCCCCGTCTACACGGAGGACGGCGCGGAGGGCCAGGTGATCCTCCGCCGCGACGACGTGGAGTGCTCGCCGTGCCACCTGCCCGTGTGCCCGATCGACCACCGCTGCATGACGCGGATCATGCCCGCCGACGCGCTCGCCGCCGTCGAGCGGCAGTGGCGGGTCAACGGCTGACCTGTGTGACGGGTGCAAGTCGTTGGCTGGA
>JAKLKT010000634.1 GCA_023150495.1 Planctomycetota bacterium | reverse complement strand
GGCGCGCCGGCGACGGCGACGTGGGCCAGAACACCGCGCCCGCGAGCAGTCCGCCGAGAAACGCCGCGGCGACGAGCAGGAGCACCCGCATCCTCGGGCCGATTGTACGCGTGGCGTCATGCCGCCCGGGGCCCGCGCGGCGCTCCGATCCGCGATCTCCCGAACGTGTCTCTTTTCCCCGCGAGCCCGCTCCGCAGGCGGATTCCCGCGCATTTCCGGGGGCGCGAAGTGACACCTGCTCGCGACTAGATAGGCATGATCGCCCCCGATTCCTCCTCCGGACGGCTCGTGGACATGTGGCCCGGCGACACGGCCGGCGAGCCCGCCGCGATCGTGGCGGACCTCCGCCGCCGCGCGCCGGCCTGGCTCAGGAGCCGCATCCGTCCGATGACGACGGCCGAGCAGCGCATCTGGCGCTACTTCGGCGACCGCTCCTGGATGGGCGCCGAGGTCTTCCCCCAGGTCCCCGTCTACATCCCCGAGGCGTGCCGCGGGTTCGTCCTCGGCTTCCTCATCCCCGCCTGCCGCGCGGCGGTCGAGATCGTCGCCCCGGGGCCGGGCGAGGGGCTCGAGGCGCTCGCCCACGCCATGGAGCAGGACGATCTCGTGCGCGACAAGGCCGGGATCGCCACTCTGCGCAGCCTCGAGCCCATGGCGCTCCGCGACCCCGAGGCCGTCGCGATGAGCATCCGCTGGACCCTCGGCCTCGACAAGGGAGGTGACGGCTTCTTCGGCATCAACGTGCCGCGACCCTAGCGCAGATCGACAGCGCCCGCCTCGAGCGTGCCCGTGCGAGCGGCCCCGGTCAGGTCGTCCGCCACGGCGTGGGCAGGGTCTGCCCCGCCGACGAGCGGCGACCCCTCGCGGGGCGTCGCGTCGCGCACGCTCCCATCCATGGCGAGCTTCACGAACGCCGAGAGGTCCTCGACGATGACGTTGCCTTCGGGGCCGATGCCGTCGCACGGGCGGCCGGCCCTCGAGAAGAGCGCGTTGTTCGCGAAGACGAGGCCGTCGCCGGTCCACGCCCGTGCGCGGAAGCATGTCCCCTCGGCAACGAGCGTGTTGTGGACGATCGTCAGGGCGCGCGGCGTCGCTCCCTGGTGCGGCTGCGACGCGATGCACGCGTCCCTCGCGCCGATCACGAGGTTGTTGCGGACGATCGCGTCCGCCGCGACCTGGATCCCGGCCTCGGCCGAGCCGACGACGATGTTCCTCTCGACGACGTTGCGCTCGGGCCGGCCGCCGTTCCCGTAGACGAGGATCCCGGGGTAGCGCGTGCGCTCGACCACGTTGTCCGAGATCTCGCACGCCCAGGAGCCCGGCTTGAGCTCGATGCCGTCTCCCTGCTCGCCGCCGGTGTCGTGGACGCGGTTGCCGACGACCCGCGTGTGGTGCGTGACGACCTTCCCTGCGTTCCCGCCGAGGTAGAACCCCTCGCCGCAGCCGCGCGTGTGGTGCACGTGGTTGCCGACGAACGACAGGTGCGAGGTGTCCGCCGAGTTCGCGGTCACGGCGGCGTCCGCCGTGCCGTGGATCTCGCACTGGGTCACGAGCACGTGGTGCGCGGCGCCGATCACGAGCCCGCGGCTCCCGCCCCGGATCTCTAGGCCGCGGAGCGTGAACCAGCCGCCCTCGATATTGAGGACGTTCTGCTTCTCGTCGTCGCGGGTGATCACCACCGCCCCCTCGCCCTCGATGACGATCGGCGCCTCCTCCGTGCCGGGCGCGCGCACGGCGAGCCGGCCGTTGACCGTGTAGGTCCCCTCGCGGATCACGACGCGGTCGCCCGCCTTCAGCGACTCGAGGACCCGCTCGAGCCGGTCGCCGTTCTGCTGCGTCGTCAGGTCGGTGTCGTAGCGGACCTCGACCGCGGGCCGATCGGGGGGGGCTCCGGGGGCCGGGACCGCGCACCCGAGGAGGGCCGGAAGGACAAGGGTCGCGGTCCGCGCGCGGTACGGCATTCCTACCCTCCCGCCTCCGCGACGAGACGATCGAACTCGGCAAGGCGCCCGCGGAGGCGGTGGCCGTGCCGGCGCGCGGCGACGCTCCCGCGGATCTGCCGCAGGAGGCGCCGCGCGACGCCCGCGCAGCACGAGCCCGCGACCGCGACG
>JAKLKT010000633.1 GCA_023150495.1 Planctomycetota bacterium | reverse complement strand
CCCGGCCTCGCGGCCGGGTGTCCAGCGACCTGAAACGCAACGGTTGGGCTCTCAGTTAAGGAAAAAAGGGTACAAACGAAATCACTCTTGTTTACTTGTCTTTTTTTTCAGGGTTGCTGAACACCCCACCCCTACGCAACGGGGGTACCATTCGGCGCCGCGAGGCCGAGATATTTCCTAAAATGCTGCCGCACAACGACTTGTGACGGCACCCCCCTCCGGCCCCCGGAGCCCCCCCGCCTCCCCCCGAGCGAACCCGCTCGCTCGCCGCCGTGCGCGCCCGCACGTTCCCGGCCCCCCGGTTTTTACGCGAGGGCTCCCTCGGTCCGGCCATGTCTATCGGGGCAGAAAAGAAGCACCGTCAGGGGGGGATGTCACCCCCCTGTGAGGCGGGGCCTTGCCGGAGTGCGAGCCGACACACGGGGGCCTCGCCTTTCTTCTTTTCACGGCGCCGCGACGAGGAGCTCGTAGCGCACCTGCGAGGCGTGGGCCCGGAACGCCGCGATCTGGCGCGCGGCGTCCTCGAGAAGGTCGGGGCCCCGCTCGAAGGGCCTGAGCGCCGCCCGGTGCGCGCGGATCGCGAGATCGAGCGGCGCGAGGAACCGCTCCCACTCGAGCGGGCTCGCCTCGCGCCGGTAGATCACGTTGGGGGGCGCCTCCGCGGCAGGGAACCCGAGATCCGTCGGGGCGACGTAGCGGCCGAGGAGGAGCCGCCCCCCGGGCCGGAGCGGCGGGACCGCCACGGGCACGCGGAACGAGGCGACGAAGTCCACGGGGCCGCCGGCGGGCTCCGGCGCGGTGAAGCGCAGGCGCTGGCGCGCCGGGCTCTTCGACGCGTTCGCCTGGGCGACCGCGAGGAGATCCGGGTCCCCCTCGAACCCGCGCGCGTAGAGGTGGAACGCCTCGGCGAGGTAGATGGCCGCGCATCCGTTCCCCGCGCCCAGCTCGAGGAGCGTGGCGCCCTCGTGGAGGCCCGCCGCCCGCCCGGCCTCGTGGAGCGCCTCCTCGGAGAGCGGCGCGAGGAAGCGGCTCCCCGCATAGAGCTGCACGGGCCCGAAGCGGCGCTCCCTCATGGGCACCCGTAGAATACGCCGTTTCCCGTGCTCCGGCGCTGGCGACTGGCTCTCCGCTACCTTCCCCCGTACCGGCGGACGATCCTCCTCGGGCTCCTCGCGCTCGTGGCTTCCAACGTGCTCGGGAACGCCGCCACCCCGCTCCTCCTGCGGCGGACGGTCTCCGAGATCGCGGAACCCCTGGAGGCGGGGGCCCCGGTCCTCCTCGGCCGGGTGGCGCTCCTCGCGCTCGCCGCGGTCGCGACGGAGCTGGTCGGCGGGGTCTTCGCGTTCTTCAAGCGCAAGATGCTCGTCGAGACGTCGCGCCGCATGGAGTCGGACCTCCGCGCCGACCTCTTCCGGCACCTCCAGCGGCTGCCGCTCTCCTTCCTCGCCCGCTTCCGCACGGGCGACCTGATCTCCCGGGCGACGTCGGACGTCGAGGCGGCGCGCATGGCGGTCGGCCCCGCCGTGATGTGGCTCCTCGACGCGCTGCTGAGCTTCGGCATCGCGTTCACGGTCATGCTCGTCGTGAACCCGACGGTCGCGGTCTGGACGCTCGCGCCGCTCGTCGGCATCTCGCTCGCGCTCCTCGTCTTCGCGCCGCGCATCCACGTCGCGTCGCGCGCCGTGCAGGACAAGCTCGCGGAGATCTCGGCGCGCTCCCAGGAGTCGTTCGCGGGCGCCCGCGTGGTGAAGACCTTCGCGATCGAGGGGCGCGAGTTCGACGACCTCGACAGGCTCGGCCGGGACTACCTCGCCGCGAACCTCCGCCTCGCGCGCGTGCGCGGCATCACGACGCTCGCGATCACGGTGATGGGCGCCGGCGGGGCGATCGTGATCCTCTTCGTCGGCGGCCGGATGGTCATCGACGGGAGCTTCGACATCTCGAGCCTGCTGATGTTCAACCTCCTCCAGCAGATGCTCATCTGGCCCATGATGGCCATCGGCTACATCATCTCGCTCGTCCAGCGCGGGGCCGCGGGGCTCGACCGCCTGCAGGAGGTGATGGGGGCCGGGGAAGAGGAGGACCGCGGGGGCGCGCCGCCCGCGCTGCGCGGCGCGGTCGCG
>JAKLKT010000632.1 GCA_023150495.1 Planctomycetota bacterium | reverse complement strand
GCGCACGCGGGTCTTCCGCTTCGCCGCTCCCATCGCCGCCCATGTTACGGGATGGGACCGGCGGCCCGGGGCCGCGGGCGGGCCTCGCCCCCTACCCGACCGCGCGGGCGATCTCGTCCGCGGCGCGCTCGGGGTCGACGTTCACGACCTTCAGGTCGAAGTCGTCCTGGCGGAGGAGCTCCCGCTTCGCGTCGGCGAGGCGGCGCTGGATCTCGCCCTCGGCGTCGGTGCCGCGGCGGCGCAGCCTGTGCTCGAGCTCCTCCCACGACGGCGGCAGGAGGAAGACGAGGAAGCACGGGAACCCGGACGCGCGCACGCTGTCCGCGCCCTGCACGTCGATGTTCAGGAGCGCGTGGCGACCGCGCTTCACGATCTCCTCGACGCTCGCGCGCGGCGTGCCGTAGCGGCGGCCGTGGACGGTCGCCCACTCGAGGAAGCGGCCCTGCTTCGCCCACGCCTCGAACTCCTGCTCCGCGAGGAAGTGGTAGTCCACGCCCGCCCTCTCGCGGGGGCGCGGGGGCCGCGTGGTCGCGGTGACCACCCGCTCGAAGCCCTTCCGCGAGAGGAGGCGCCCGCAGACGGTCGTCTTGCCGGCGCCGGAGGGCCCGGAGACGACGACGAGGCGCGGTCCGCCCACCATGCGACCGTAGAGCGTAGCGCCGCAGGGCGACTTGTCCGCCCCCGGAGCCCCCCCTACTCCAGGTTCTGGACCTGCTCCTTGAGCCGGTCCACGTCCGACTTGAGGGCGATCACCGCCCGCGCGATCTCCACGTCCTGGCTCTTGGAGCCGATCGTGTTCGTCTCGCGGAGCATCTCCTGCGCGAGGAAGTCGAGCGTGCGCCCGATCTCGCCCCCGGTCCCGAGGTAGCGCTCGAACTCGTCCAGGTGCGCCGAGAGCCGCGTGACCTCCTCGGCGACGTCGGAGCGCTCGGCGTAGACCGCGACCTCGCGCGCGAGCGTCGTCTCGTCGAGCGTCGCCGCGCCCGCGAGCAGCGTGTCGACTCGCTCCTTGAGGCGCCGCGCGTACTCCTTCACGACCTCCGGCGCGCGCTTCCCGACGAGCGCGAGGTTCCCGCGCATGCGCTTCGCGACCGCGCGCAGCTCGCGGACGAGGTGGCGCGCCTCGCGCGCGCGCATCGCGTCGAGCGCCTTCAGCGCGGCCTCGGCGGCGGCCTTGACCGCGCGCCAGTCCTCCTCCCGCAGCGGCTCGTCGGCGGCCGACTCGAGCGCGCCCGGCAGCGCGGCGACGGCCTCGGCGGTCACCGGCCCCTCGACGAGCCCCTTCTTCCGCAGCGCCGCGATCGCCTTCGCGAAGCCCTCCACGACCTCGCCGTGCATGCGCACGACGTCCTCGGGCCGGAGCAGCTGGAGCTTCACGCCGAGCGAGACCGACCCGCGCGCGAGGTGCTCCCGCACGAGCGCCTCGAGGTCGGGCTCCTTCGGGGAGAGGACCGCCGGCGTGCGGAACGTCACCTTGAGGGAGCGCGAGTTGACCGAGCGCGCCTCGACCTCGACGGCGAAGCGGCGGGTCCTCGCCCGGCCCGCCCCGTAGCCGGTCATGCTGCGGGGCATGGGGCTAGTTGCCGGCCGGAGGGCTGCCGGGATCGGCGGGGGCCTCGACCGCCGGGATGTCCATGACCGAAGGCCCCTCGGCGCCGGTGTCCATCGCCGCGTAGAAGAGCGCGGATCCCATGAAGATCCCCGCGACCCAGGCGGTGAACTTGTTCACGCTCCCCGTCTGGACGCCGAACGTCTCGGCGCCGGCGCCGCCGAACGCGGACGAGAGGCCGCCGCCCTTCGGCTCCTGGAGCAGCACCACGAGCGTGAGCAGGAGCGCGCTCGCGATGCAAACGAACATCAGCACGCCCTTGATGAACCCGGGGAAGCTGAACGCGGCGAGGAGCGTCATAAGCCCCCGATTGTACCCCGCGGGCAAGGGGTGGGAGTGGGAGGCCTTGGGGCACCAAGGTCGGTAGGCGGGGGGGAGGGAGGCCTGCGGGGAGGCGTACAATGCGGGACGCGCAGGGCGGGCTCTCCCTGGCTGGGTCTTGCGGCGGATCGTCCTGCTCCTCGCGTCGTCCCTCGCCCTTTGCGGGGTGGCGCTCGTCTCGGTCGGCACGGGCGC
>JAKLKT010000631.1 GCA_023150495.1 Planctomycetota bacterium | reverse complement strand
CGCGCGATCGCGCCCGTGCCCGCGGAGCTCCCGCCCGCCGTGCACGACGCCTACATGGGCACGCTCGAGCCCTTCCCGTTCGCGCTGCCCGAGGACGCGATCGGCCTCGTGCGCCTGCGCCGGAGCCTGCCCGCGCTCTGGACCAACCGCGACGCGCTCGTCGCCGAGCGCGAGATCCCGAAGCTCGTCGAGTTCGAGACGAACTTCGGCAACCTGACCGGCGGCATGGACTTCGTCGAGCAGTTCCTCCCGAGCCTCAAGGGCGCGGAGATGACCTTCCTCGCGACGCGGCGCGCGTGGCCGAAGGACGCGCCCGCGCCGGCGATCAGGCTGCCGCAGATGGCGCTGCTCTTCCCCGTCGCGGCGACCGAGGAGATGGCGACGAAGCTCCAGGTCGCGTTCCAGACGGGCATCGGCATCGTCAACGCGACACAGGGCATGATGACGAGCTCGTTCCTGACGTTCACCGAGACGTACGACGGCGTGCTCGTGCAGTACGCGCGCTACCTCCCGCCGAGCAAGGGCGAGCTCGAGGCGAGCCAGGGCCTGCCGATCCGCTACAACTTCGAGCCGGCGGCGGCGCTCGTCGACGGCCACTACGTCCTCGCGACGTCGCCGGGCATCGTGAAGCAGCTGATCGACGGCCGCGGAAGGAGCACCCCCGCGGGCGACGGCGTCAACGCGGGCCTCTGGCTCATGCCCGCGGCGGCGCGCGAGAGCCTCGCCGAGAACCGGGAGGCGCTCGTCGCCGACACGATGCTCAAGAAGGGCGACGACCGGGCTGCGGCGGAGGGGAAGATCGACCTCCTCCTCGACCTCGCCCGGTACGTGAAGGGAGTGTCGTTCACCGCCGAGGAGGGCCCCGGGACCTTCGCGCTCGCCCTCGACGTGCGGTTGGGGGGTGCAGGGGGCGCGAAGTGAAGCCCTACGACGGCCCCTTCGGCTTCGACGCGGCCGCGCACCTGTGGCGCCGCGCGGGCTTCGGCGCGTCCCCCGCCCGCATCGCGGAGACCGCGAGGCTCGGCGCGGCCGAGGCCGCGAAGGCGATCGTCCGCGGCCCGGCGAAGGACGCCGCCGCCGAGGAGCTGGAGTCGGTCTACGCGCAGGTCACGGGCACGGGCAAGGTGGACGCGATCCGCGCGTGGCTCCTCCAGCGGATGGCCCGCTGCGAGCACCAGCTCCGGGAGAAGCTCGCGCTCTTCTGGCACGGACACTTCGCGACGAGCGTCCTCAAGGTCAACGAGCCCCTGTGGATGGCGCGGCAGTACCGCCTCTTCCTCGACCTCGGTCTCGGGCCCTTCGCGGACCTCCTCCACTACGTCACGCGCGACCCCGCGATGATCCGCTGGCTCGACAACGAGACGAACTCGAAGGGGCACCCGAACGAGAACTACGCCCGCGAGCTGTTCGAGCTCTTCACGCTCGGCGAGGGCAACTACACCGAGAAGGACATCAAGGAGGCGGCGAGGGCGTTCACCGGCTGGCACATCCTCGAGGACCGCTACCACTTCTCCAAGCGGCTCCACGACTGCGACATCAAGGACGTGCTCGGCGTGAACGGGCCCCTCGGCGGCGACGACGTGTGCCGGATCGCGCTCGAGCAGCCCACCTGCGCCCGATTCCTCTCGCGGAAGCTCCTCCAGTTCTTCGTGAAGCCGGAGCCCTCGAAGGACGACGTCGATGCCTTCGCCGACGTCCTGCGAGGGCGCCGCTACCAGATGGGCCCGAGCCTCGAGGTGCTCTTCGCGTCGCAGCTCTTCCACGAGAGCAGGGGCGCGCTCGTGAAGTCCCCGATCGAGTTCGTCGTGACGGCCGTGCGCGTCTCCGGCGGCCGGCTCGACGCGACGGCAATCCAGGGCGACCTGCGCGCGATGGGGCAGGACCTCCTCGCGCCGCCGAACGTGAAGGGGTGGCCCGGGCACCTCACGTGGATCAACACCGCGACGTGGCTCTCGCGCGTGGACGCCGCGCGAAGGCTCGCGTTCCCGGCGAAGGGCGACGAGGTCGTCGCCGCGCTCTGCGGCCGGCCGCCCGGCCCCGAGGAACAAGAGCGCCTCGCCGGCGCGGGCAACGATTTCGCGCACGCCCTTCTCTCCATCCCGGAGGCGCACCTGTCATGAGCCGCCC
>JAKLKT010000004.1 GCA_023150495.1 Planctomycetota bacterium | reverse complement strand
GCGCGCGATCGAGGAGCGCGTGCGGCGGCGCCTGCGCGGCAGGGAGGTGCTCGGCCACGGCGGGCTGCTCGGGATCCGGTGCCCCGCGAAGGAGACGGTCAAGCGGCTCCGGGACGAGAAGCGCGTCCTCGCCGCGACCTGCCCGGGCGACGGGACCGTCATGCGCCTCCTGCCCCCGCTGACGATCAGCGACGCGGAGCTCGACGAGGGCCTCGCGGCCATCGAGGCGGTGCTCGGATGAACCGGGTCCTCGGCCTCGCGCACCTCCCGGACGACGAGATCACGGCGCTCCTCGACCTCTCCGACCGTTTCGCGAGGGAGGGGATCCCGCCCGCGCGCCCGGGGAAGTTCGTCTGCGGCCTCTTCTTCAACCCGTCGCTCCGGACGCGGACGGCGCTCGAGGTCGCGTCGCTCTCCCTCGGCGCGCACTGCATCGTCCACGACGTGGGCGCGGGGGTCTGGAAGATCGAGACCCGCGACGGGGCCGTGATGGACGGCGTCGCGCAGGAGCACGTGCGGGACGCGGTCGGCCACTTCCTCTCGACCGCGGTCCACGCGATCGGGGTGCGCACGTTCGCGGACCTCTCGCAGCCCTACGAGGAGAACCGGAAGGACCCTGTCCTGTCGGCGATCGTCCGCGCCTCGACGGTGCCCGTCATCAACCTCGAGTCGGCGGTCGAGCACCCGATGCAGGGGCTCGCCGACCTCCTCGTCCTCCGCCGCCACAAGGCGAGGAAGGTCGCGATCACGTGGGCCTACCACCCCCGGGCGCTCCCGATGGCCGTCCCGAACACGGCGCTCATCGGCTTCGCGCGAGCGGGCTACGAGGTCCACCTCTGCCACCCGGAGGGGTTCGACCTCGACCCCGCGGTGCACGACCAGGCGGGCGGCAACGTGACCGTCTTCGAGGACATGGACGAGGGGCTCAGGGGCGTGGACGTCATCTACGCCAAATCGTGGGGGGCGCGGGGGGAGTACGGCCCCAAGGGGCACGCGGAGCTGCGGGTCCCCCACAAGGGCTGGATCGTCGACCGGGAGCGGCAGGGCAACGCCGCCTTCATGCACTGCCTCCCGGTCCGCCGCAACGTGGTCGTGACCGACGAGGTGATCGACGGGCCCAACTCGTGGGTGTCGGAGCAGGCCCACGCCCGCGTCCTGACCCAGGCGGCGGTCCTCCACGAGCTGCTCTGAGAGCTTCTGAAGAAACCCCAGCTGGCTTCGGCCGCTTCCGCGGCCGCGCAGAGCGGCGTCCCTTCGGGATCGGCTTCTCGCTCGGCCTCGGGCCGACGCCGGGGTCTCCTCGGAAGCTCCACCCCCCCGCGCCCCCCCTCCTCGTCGCCCGCGGTATGATCGCCCCCCTTCGGCAATGAACGGCCAGGACGTCGAGACCCTCCTCCAGGCGCTCCCTTACATCCGTACGCACAAGGGCGCGACCTTCGTCATCAAGTGCGGCGGCGAGATCGCGCGCGACCAGGCGGCGCTCGACAGCCTCGCGGCCGACATCGCGCTCGTGTTCCACGTGGGCGTGCGCCCGGTCGTCGTCCACGGCGGCGGGCCCCAGGCGAGCGACCTCCAGCGGCGCCTCGGCCATGAGCCGAACATCGTGCAGGGCCGCAGGATCACCGACGACGCGACGCTCGAGGTCGCGAAGATGGTCTTCGGCGGGCAGATCAACATCGACATCCTCGGCGCGCTCCGCCGCCACGGGATCCAGGCGGTCGGCGTCTCCGGCGTCGACGGCGACCTGATCCAGGCCGTCCGCCGCCCCGCGACCGAGATGAAGGACCCGAAGACCGGCGCGACGACGCAGGTGGACTGGGGGCACGTCGGCGACATCGTGAGCGTCAACACCCGCCTCCTCCAGCGGCTCCTCGACGACGGGTACGTCCCGGTGCTCTGCTCGCTCGGCAGCGACCGCGCCGGGAAGGTCTACAACATCAACGCGGACACGGTCGCGGCCCGCGTCGCCGCCGACATGAAGGCGG
The DNA here is from genome assembly GCA_023150495.1 of Planctomycetota bacterium. Classification (GTDB taxonomy): domain Bacteria; phylum Planctomycetota; class PLA2; order PLA2; family PLA2; genus PLA2. The sequence continues at coordinate 16,333 of JAKLKT010000004.1, read as the reverse complement.
GGAAGCTCATCCTCCTGACCGACGCGCCGGGGCTCCTCGAGAACCCCGACGACGAGGAGAGCCTCATCTCGCACATCAGCGCGAGCCGGTGCGAGGAGATGCTCAGGACCGGCGCGATCCGCGGCGGCATGGTGCCGAAGATCGAGACGCTCATCGAGGCGGTGCGCGGCGGCGTGCGCCGCGCCCACATCCTCGACGGCAAGCTGGCCCACAGCCTCCTCCTCGAGCTCTTCACCAAGGAGGGCACGGGCACCATGGTGACGACGACGGAGGAGGAGGCGCGGTACCTCGACGAGTAGATGGACGTCGTCGAGCTCACCCGCGCGCTGGTCCGGATCCCCTCCGTCTCGGGGAGCGAGCAGGGCTGCATCGCGCTCCTCCGCGAGACGATCCAGGGGGCCACCGTCCTCGGACGCAACCTCTACGCCGTGCGCGGCTCCGGGGAGGACACGCTCCTCCTGAACAGCCACATGGACACGGTTCCCGCCTCGGCCGAGTGGACGATCGACCCGCACGGCGCGGAGGTCCGGGAAGGCAAGGTGAAGGGGCTCGGCGCGAACGACGCCAAGGGGCCGCTCGCCGCGCTCGTGTGCGCATTCCTGCGGGCCAAGGTGCCCTCCTCGGGACGGCTCCTCCTCGCGGCGACCTGCGACGAGGAGACCGGCGGCGAGGGGCTCGGGACCCTGCTGCCGGCGCTGCCGAGGGTCTCCGCGTCGATCATCGGCGAGCCGACCGCGCTCGAGGTCTGCTCCTGCCAGCGCGGGCTCCTCCGGCTGCGGCTGATCGCGCGCGGGAAGCGCGCGCACGCCGCGCGGCCGTGGCAGGGCGAGAACGCGATCGAGAAGGCCGCGCGCGACGTGGTGCGGTTGGCGCAGCTCCCGCTGCCCGTCCACCCGCTCCTCGGTCCCGCGACCGTCCAGGCGACCATGATCAAGGGCGGGGTCCGGACGAACGTCGTCCCCCCCGAGTGCACGATCGAGGTGGATGCCCGCACGATCCCCGAGCTGGACAACCGGGCGCTCTACGACCGCGTGAGGGCGATCGCGGAGTGCGAGGTGGACCTCGTCAGCGAGCGCATCGCGCCGGTCGAGACGGAGCCCCATGCCCGGATCGTCCAGTCGGCGCTCGCCGCGGCGGGGCAGGCCGTGCCGCGCGCGTTCGGCGGCGTCTCCGACCTCTTCCACGTCCGCGCGGCGCCGGGCGTCGTCCTCGGCCCCGGCCGGAGCGAGCAGAGCCACGCGGCCGACGAGTGGATCGAGACCGACCAGCTGAGGCGCGGCGTCGAGATCTACGTCGCGACGATCGAACGCTACTTCGAGGGGGCTCCGGGGGCATGAGCAAGCGGATGTGGGGCGGGCGTTTCAAGGGGCGGCTCGACCCGCGCATCGACGCCCTGAACCGCTCCTTCCCGTTCGACCGGCGCCTCTACGACGAGGACGTGACGGCGTCGGTCGCGTGGGCTCGGGCTCTCCGGCACGAGGGCATACTCGACTGGCAGGAGCTCCAGGCGGTCGTCATGGGCCTCGAGCGCGTGCGGCAGGAGTTCGCGCAGGGGAGGTTCCGCGAGAAGCCGACGGACGAGGACATCCACACCGCCGTCGAGCGGCGCCTCGTCGAGCTGGTCGGGAGCGCGGGCGAGAAGCTCCACACCGGGCGCAGCCGGAACGACCAGGTGGCGACGGACCTCTGCCTCTGGCTCCGCCGCGCGTGCGACGAGGTCTCGGTCGCGCTGAAGGGCCTCGCGCAGTCGCTCCTCCACGCCGCGAAGCGGGCGGGGACGATCGCGATCCCCGCCTACACGCACCTCCAGCGCGCGCAGCCGGTCCTCGCCGCCCACCACCTCCTCGCCTACGTGACGATGCTCGCCCGCGACCGCGAGCGGTTCGCGGACGCGCGGCGCCGGTGCGGCGTGCTCCCGCTCGGCTCCGGCGCGGCCGTGGGCACCGGCTTCCGCGTCGACCGGAAGCGCCTCGCGTGGGAGCTCGGCCTGAAGGAGGTCTCGGGGAACAGCCTCGACGCGGTCGGATCGCGCGACGGCGCGATCGAGTTCCTCGCGGCCTCCGCGCTCCTCGCGGTCCACCTGTCGCGGCTCGGCGAGGAGATCGTCCTCTGGTCCTCGGCGGAGTTCGGGTTCGTGAGGCTCTCCGACGAGGTCGCGACGGGCTCGAGCCTCCTCCCGCAGAAGAAGAACCCCGACGGCGCGGAGCTCGCCCGCGGCAAGGCCGGCCGCGTGATCGGGCACCTCGCGGCGCTCCTGACGACGATGAAGGGCCTGCCGCTCGCCTACAACAAGGACCTGCAGGAGGACAAGGAGGCGGTCTTCGACGCCTTCGACACCGTCCGGGCGGTCTCGGCCGCGCTCTCGGCGACGGTCGACGGGATCTCGTTCGACAAGGCGCGCTGCGCCGCGGCGCTCGAGGGGTTCCACCTCCTCGCGATCGAGCTCGCGGACTACCTCGCGCGGAAGGGGATGCCCTTCCGCCGCGCGCACGAGGTGGTGGGCCGCCTCGTGGCGAAGGCCGAGGCGAAGGGGATCGACGTGAGCGCGCTCCCGCTCGAGGACCTCCGCGCGGAGGCGGAGGAGTTCGGCCCCGACGTTCGCCGGGTGCTCGCCGTCCCCGCCGCGCTCAAGGCGAAGGGTGCGATCGGCGGCACCGCGCCCGCGCAGGTGAGGCGGTCGCTCGCCGCCTGGACCCGCCGCGTCGCCTCCTGGTAGGTCTCCCGCCGAACCGCCGCCGCCCCCGCCGGTTCCACCCTTCATGCCGTACGAGGGCGAGTCCGCGATCACGCGCTTCTACGACGGCGACTACGCCCACTTCCGGACGCCGTCGGGCGACGTCGCCTTCTACGTCGAGGAGGCCCTTCGCTCCGGGGGCCCGGTCCTCGAGTTCGGATGCGGCACGGGCCGCGTGCTCGTCCCGACGGCCGAGAGGGGCGTCGAGATCACGGGGGTCGACGGGAGCGAGGCGATGCTCCGGAGGCTCAGGGAGAAGCTCCCGGGCGCCGACGTGCGCCTCGGCGACATGCGGGACTTCGACGCGGGGCGGAAGTTCGCCCTCGTGACGATCCCGTTCCGCCCGATCGCGCACGTGCTCGACGCCGAGGACCACGTCCGCCTCTTCGCGAACATGCGCCGCCACCTCGCGCCGGAAGGGCGCCTCGTCTTCGACTTCTTCCACCCGAAGCTCGCCTTCCTCACGGCCCCGCGGCCGGAGAAGCTCGACTTCGAGCGGATCGAGGGGGAGCGCCGGGTCCGCCGCTACTCGAGCACGTTCCCCCACGTCTCCCGGCAGGTGAACGACATCACCCTCCGCTGGGAAGTCGAGGACGCCCGGGGCGGGATCGAAGGGGCGGAGAGCCGGTTCCCGATGCGCTGGTTCTACCGCTTCGAGCTGGAGCACGTCCTCGCCCGGGCGGGGCTCGCCGTGGAGGCCCTCCACGGGAACTTCGACCGGTCCGCCTTCGGGGACGACTCCCCCGAGATGATCTTCGTCTCCCGGGGGGCATAAGGCCCCCCCTCCCCCCGGCCCCCTCCCCATCGCCCCTCCCGGGGATAGAATGTCCTCACGGTGCAGGTGGAGGTCTTGATGACGTGGCGTCACGTCGGGCTCTTGGCCGTTCTCCTCGTGGCAGGATGCGGGGGGGGCTCCGGGGGGGGCGGCGAGCCCCAGCCGGTCGACTTCCAGGTGACCTCGGTCCTCCCGAGGAGCTCCTCGGAGGACGTGCCGCTCTCCGAAGTCATCCTCGTCACCTTCTCGAAGCCGGTCGACGAGAGCACGCTCACGAACGACTCGTTCCGCGTCGTCGCCGAGAGCGGGGACGAGATCATCGGGACCCGCGTGGTGACGCCGCTGCCGCAAACCCAGGTGCGGTTCACCCCGCTTTCCGGCTACTACCCGTTCGCGACCCACACGATCGAGGTGACGACGGACGTCCTCGACCAGACCGGCGAGCCCCTCGACAAGGACTACGCGTTCCAGTTCCGGACCGAGGAGGAGGGGCCGGTCCTCCCGGTGCAGGCCCAGGTCGAGTCCAAGGGGAACCCGCTCAACACGGGCCGCTTCCTACACAGGATGACGCGGCTCCCGGGAGGGGCCTTCCTCGTCGCCGGCGGGTATCCGCTCGACGGGGAGCCGGCGCTCGCGGGCGCGGAGCTCCTCTTCACGAACGGCACGAGCCAGCGGATCGTGCCCGGGCCCCTCGGCGCCCGCGCCGCGCACGTGCAGGTCCGGCTCGCGGACGGCCGCGTGCTCCTCGCGGGCGGCGAGAGCTCGTCGTTCCCGTTCCTCCCGCTCGCGACCTGCGAGATCTTCGATCCTGTGGCCGGCACGTTCTCGTCGGCCGCCGTCCTCGACGCGGCCCGCTCCTTCGCGGATGCGGCGCTCCTCGCGGACGGGCGCGTGCTCGTGACGGGGGGACAGGGGCTCGCGAACGACGGCGTCACGCTCATCTTCCGCGCCGACGCGGAGATCTACGACCCGGTCGCCGACACGTGGACGCTCGTCCCGTCGCGCATGGAGACGGGCCGCGCGGCGCACTTCTCGGCGACGACCCTGGCCGGGGACGTCGTGATCATCGGCGGCACGAGCGGCGTGCCGTCGGCGACGCTCTGGCGGGAGGACACCGGATCCTTCTCCCTGCAGCTCGGCACGCCCTTCTTCGCGCACTTCTTCGGTGCGGGGACCGCGCTCCCCGACGGCCGTCCCTTCGTCGCGAGCGGCGTCGATTCGCGCGGCGTGACGATCTGGGACTCGCGCTACGGATTCCTCGGCGCGGTGAACCAGATGCCGGATCCCCGGCCCTTCTCGACGGCGACGGCGTTCCCGGACGGCCGCGTGCTGCTGATCGGCGGCTTCGACCTGAACGCGAGCCCGCCGAGGATCCACGACACGCTCGACGTCTTCCACCCGATCGGCGCGACCGGCCGCATCTTCCGCGCGCCGGTGACGCTGCCGCGTCCGACGTCGCACCACGCATCCGCGCTCGGCGCGGACGGCAAGGTGTGGATCACGGGCGGCCTCGGCACCCTCGGCGAGGGCCTGCGGCAGGTCGTCGCGATCCGCCCGGTCGAGTAGGCGCCGCAACCGGGATCACCCGGGAGCGCGAAACGGGAGGGGCCCGGGTTCTCGTGCCCCCGGGCCCCCCCTGTTTCCGTGCCATGGACTACAGGAACTGGCGGACTTCCTCGACGCCCTTGCGGACCGCGTCCGCGCTCGCGTCGAGCATCTTCTTCTCGTCCGGCGCGAGCTTCAGCTCGACGATCTGCTTCACCCCCTCGCGGCCGAGCCGGACCGGCACGCCGAGGTGGATGCCCTTGTAGCCGTACTCGCCGTCGAGGTACGCGCACGCGGGGACCATGTGTCCCGTGTCCTTGAGGATCGCCTCGACCATCACGACCGCGGAGCCCGCCGGCGCGTAGTAGGCGCTGCCGGTCTTCAGGAGCTTCACGATCTCGCCGCCGCCGCCGCGCGTGCGGGCTACGATCGCGTCGAGCTTGTCCTTCGGGATCAGCTCCGTCACCGTGACGCCGTTGACCGTGCTGAACCGCGGGAGCGGCACCATCTGGTCGCCGTGGCCGCCGAGGACCATCGCGTTCACGTCGCGCACGGAGACCTTCAACTCCCACGCGAGGAAGCGGCGGAAGCGCGCGGCGTCGAGGACGCCCGCCATGCCCATCACGCGCTGCCGCGGGAAGCCGGTCACCTTGTAGGCGACGTAGGACATCACGTCGAGCGGGTTCGTGATGACCACGACGATCGCGTCGGGCGCGTGCTTCTTGATCGCCGCCGACACGTCCTTCAGGATCGTCGCGTTGGTCTTGAGCAGGTCCATCCGGTCCATGCCGGGCTTCCTCGCGATGCCGCTCGTGACCACGACGACATCGCTCTTCGCGAGCGCGGAGAGGTCGTTCGCCCCCTCCACCTTCGCGTCGAAGTCGAAGATCGCCCCGCACTGCGCCATGTCGAGCGCCTTGCCCTGCGGGAGGCCGTCGACGATGTCGATCATCGTGACGTCCGCGAGGTTTCTCGCCGCGATCTGGTAGGCGCAGGTCGCTCCGACGTTGCCCGCGCCGACGATGGAGACCTTGTGCATGCCGCGCATTGTCGAACCGCGGGCCAGTTTTGGGCGGGACGCCGGGCGTCGCGGCGGCGTTCCGGCGACGAGAGCGGGCCGGGCGTCGCGGACGTGGCGCGACGAGCCGCCGCGGGGCGGCTACTTCCCGGCCGTGGCGGTGATGAGGCTCGAGAACCGCTTCTGGTTCGCCTCGAACTCCGCGAGCGCCTCCTCCATCGTCGCGAGCGTCCGCTCGATGAGATCGGCTCTCGACTCGTCGCCGAGGACCCCCAGCTTCCGCAGCGTCTCGAGGTCCTGCACGGCCATCGCCACGCGCCCCGCCGCGTCGACGTAGTTGCGGGCGGCGTTGTAGAGGTGGACGTCGTCCGACTCCTTGTCGGAGGGCTTGTTGATGAGCTTCCAGGGCGCCGCCTTCAGGTCCTCGGTGAGCGCCTGGAAGTTCTCGAAGGCCTTCGACGCCGAAGCGAGGCTGCGCGCGAGACCGGGCCGCATCTCGAGGACCGCGTCGTTGGCCGCGCGGGTGATGTCCTCCATGCGGGCGAAGACCGGCCCGATCCGGATCGCCGCATCGTCGAGCCTCTGGACGATCGACTTCAGCCCCTCGCGGTTCTCCTTCAAGATCCCCTTCACCTCGGCGGCGGCCTCCCGCGCCTCGTCGAGGACCCCCTGCGCCTTGCCGCTCATCTTCGGCCAGTCGTCCTTGAGGCCCGACGAGAGGACCTGGATGTTGCGCACGACCTCGTCGATGCGCTCGCGATTGTCCGCCACGAGGCCGCGGAGATCCGTGGCCGCCTCCCGGAGCGCGGCCAGCATGTCGCGGGCCTCGACCTGGAGGCCACGGAGGTCGATCTCCTGCACCTTCGCCCGCGCGTCGACGATGAGGTTGTTGAGGTTGTCCGCCGCCTTCCGCGCGACGATCCCGAGCTCCTGGTAGCTGTCGACGAGCTCGTCCACGTTCGCGAGCCGCTTGCCGATGAGGTGGTCCGACGTCTCGCGGGCGAGGTCGTTGCTCGTCCCGTAGTCGATGTTCATCTGGACGACGTTGGTGATCGACTTCGAGATCTTGAACGTGCTGTCGATCGGGATCTCGATCTTCTTCCGGACCTCGATCGTCACCGCGACCCAGCGGCTCCGGACGCCCTCGTGCGTGAACATCACGGTCTCGATGCCCACGACCTGGCCCGCCTTCTCGCCGGCGACGAAGACGGTGTCGCCCCCCCCGATCCCCCCCGCGTCCCGGAAGTGGACCGTGAGCCGGTTCTTGTCGGCGAACTTCTCCGCGCCGCCGCTCACGATGTAGAGGCCGATCGCGAGGACCGCGAGGCCCACGAGCACCACGATGCCCGCCCGGATCTCCGCCGCCTTGCCGCCTGCCGCCATGCCCTAGCCTCCCAGGAGATCCTCCGCGAAGTCGCGGCTCGAGAGGCGGAGGGGGATCGGCCCTTCCGCCTTGCCTTGGATGAACTGCTGCACCACGGGGTCGGTGGTCGTCCGGATCTGCTCGGGCGTGCCCTCGGCGAGGACGAGCCCGCCGTGCATGAGCACCATCCGGTCCGCGATCCGGAACGCGGACTGCATCTCGTGCGTGACGACGATCGAGGCGACGCCGAGCTTCTCGCCGAGACCCATGATCAGCTCGTCGATCACGGCGAGCATCACCGGGTCGAGCCCGGCCCCCGGCTCGTCGTAGAAGATGATCTCGGGGTCGAGCGCGATCGCACGCGCGAGACCCACGCGCTTCTTCATGCCGCCGGAGAGCTGCGACGGCACGAGATGCTCGAAGTCCCGGAGCCCGACGAGCTCGAGCTTCAGCTTGATGATGATCGAGATGATCTTCTCGTCGAGGTCGGTGTGCTCCCGCAGCGGCAGGGCGATGTTCTCGCCGACGGTCATCGAGTTGTAGAGCGCCCCCGACTGGAAGAGCACGCCGAAGCGCTTCTTGATCGGGTAGAGCTCCTGCTCGCTCAACTTCGTGATGTCCTGGCCGAAGAGCTCGACCGTCCCGCTGTCCGGCTTCTCCGCGCCGATCATCAGCCTGAGCATCGTGCTCTTGCCGTGTCCCGACCCGCCCATGATGACGAGAGTCTCGCCCTTCCGGACCTCGAGGTTCACGCCCTTGAGGATCGGCCGGCCGTCGTAGCTCATGCGCACGTCCCGGCAGCGGACGATCACGTCGCCCTTCTTGAACTGGCTGTCCCGGTCGACGCCGGAGGTTCCCTTGGCACCCATGTCCGTCAGAAGTAGAGGACCACCGTCATGATGCAGTCCGCCACGATGATGAGGATGATCGAGTAGACGACCGCGTTCGTGGTCGCCCGCCCGACCCCCTCGGCGCCGCCGGAGACCTGCAGCCCCTGCGCGAGGCCGACGAGGCCGACGATCCCGCCGAAGATCGCGCTCTTCATGCCACCCACCCAGACGTCCTTGACCTTCATCGCGTCGAGCATCTTGTCGTAGAACTGCGCCCAGGTGAGGTCGAGCATCGAGTAGTAGACGAGGTAGCCGCCGTAGATCCCGAACACGTTGCCGAGGAGCGTCACGATGGGGACCATCACGATCACGGCGAGGAGCCTCGGGACGCAGAGGAACCGGATCGGGTTCAGGGCGGAGGCCTCGAGCGCCATCAGCTCCTCCCCCACCTTCATCGTCCCGATCTCCGCGGCGAGGGACGCGCCCGCGAAGCCCGACATGATGATCGCCGTGAGCAGCGGCGAGAGCTCGCGCCAGAAGCCGACGCCCATGACGCTCGCGGTGTACTCGATCGCGCCGAAGATCCTGAGGATGTCCGCCACGGTGACCGCGAGCGTCACGCCGACGAAGAAGTTGACGAGGAAGACGATCGGGATCGAGTTGACCCCCATGCGCACCGCCTGCCTCGCCGTCTCGTGCAGGCGGACCCGGAAGCCCCTCAGGGGCCCGATCAGGAGCCAGTAGAGGAAATCGAGGAAGAGCCGGAAGCAGCCGAGGACGAACCAGAAGATCTCGAGCCCGGAGCGGCCGAGCGCGGCGACGGTTCTCATGCCGCGCCTCCCCGCCCGCGCCGCGGGCGGGCCGAGGGGCCCTCCGACCCGGGAATCCGCCCCCGCATCCGCGTCACGGCCTCGCGCGCCCCCCCGGATCCACCTCGCTACCCCTCAAGCGCGCCCTCGCGCGTGTCGCGGATCTGGAAGATCCGGTCGAGGTTCGCGAGCTGGAACACGCCGAGCACCTTCGGCGACAGGTTGCAGAGGAGGAGCTTCCCCGAGTAGGCCTGCACCTTCTGGAGCGCCTCGATCAGGGTCGCGAGCCCGGACGAATCCACGAACGCGACGCCGCCCAAGTCGATCACGAGCTTCTTCACCTTGGCGTCGAGCGCCACCTTCAGCTCGCCGCGCAGCTCCGGGGAGGAGTAGATGTCCACGCTCCCGCCGATCGATACCACGGTCGCGTCGGACAGCTTCTCGCGTTTGACCTGAATCGTCATCGTCCACTCCGGTCCTTCCTCGGCTCCCCGGGGCGCGCGAGCCGCTTCCGCATCGTCAGGCTCGTCCCCCCCCAGCGGTTCTTCGTGTAGGTCACCTCGTCCATCACCTTCTGCATCAGGTGCACGCCGAGCCCTCCCGGCCGCACGTCGTCGAGCGGCCGGCTCTTGATCCGCGAGGGATCCACGAACTTCCCGTAGTCGTCGATGCGTACCTCGAAGACGTCGTCCCCGAACGTGAACGAGAGGTCGATCCGCTCGCGGTCCGAGTTGCAGTAGCAGTGCCGGATCACGTTCGCGCAGCCTTCGGTGACGGCAAGCTCCACCTCGTTCACGGCGTCCTTGTGGAGGCCCGCGAGCGACGCGATCTCCTGGATGAGCGTCCGTACCGGCTCAAGGTAGCTGACGTCCGACGGGATCGTGACGCGAATCCCCCGCACGCGGTCAGCCACGTGCGGCCTCCGCCCCCCCCGCCCCCTCCGCCGGCGCGCCGTCCCCGCCCGACGTCGCGACCGGCATCCCGCCGTTCTTCGACCACCACGCCTGCCACCGGGTGACGATCCCGAACCTCACGTCGCCCGGGAGGTAGGGCCGGTAGCCGAAGTCCTCGCCGCCCGGAGACAGCTCCCGGATCGCGCCGTAGGCGACGAGGCGGATCTGCGCGTCGTCATCGAGGAGGAGGCGGAAGGCCTCGGGCAGCTGCTCCCTGTCCTTCCGCTCCGCGAAGGTCGCCACCGCCTTGCTCCTCTTGACGTAGTCCGGGTGGTAGAGGTCCTCCGGATACTCCGCGCGGGTCTCCACCCCCCGGCACCCCGCCAACACGATCCAAGCGGGCAGGAGCCCCCGGACGAGGGTCGAACGGCACGGAAACGCCAAGACGCGAGGCATGATAGCGGAGGCGGGGCCCACGGATAGGTTCGGCTCCCCGCTAGCGCCGCCCGAGGAGGCCGTTTCGTCCGTACCATTCGGCGGTCTCGCGGATCCCGTCGTCGAGCGCGACGAGCGGCCGCCAGCCGAGGTCCGCCTCCGCGCGCGCGGCGGAGCAGAGCCAGAATCGCGCCTTCATCTCCCTCGCCTTGTCACGGGAGAAGACCGGCGCGCGGCCGAGGAGCCCCATGACCTCGTCCGACACCGCCGCCGCGAGGTCCAGCAGGAAGTCCGGCACCGGGATCCGCCGGCTCCCGCGGCCGAAGGCGCGCCCCATGCTCCTTGCGACCTCGGGGTAGCCGTAGCCCTTCCCGTCCGAGAGGAAGTAGGTCCTCCCCCGCGCCCCCTCCGCCTCCGCAGAGAGCAGGATACCCCGGGCAACGTCGCGCGCATGGAGGAGGTTGAACCGCCGTCCCGGCCCTTCGAGCCCCGGCGCGAGGCCCAGGGAAGCAAGCCGGAACAGGGGCAGGAGGGCGAGATCCCGCGGCCCGTAGATGGCGGGCGGCCGGACGATCGTGAACGGGATCCCGGCGGCTCTGACGGCCTCCTCGCCGAGGAGCTTGCTCCGGCCATAGTGGGTCAGGGGGTGCGGGGGCAGGTCCTCCGTGACCGGGCGCCCGTCGGGGCTCGGGCCCGCGGCCGCCTGGCTCGAGACGAGGACGAAGCGCCCGAGCCCGTCGGCGTGGCCCGCCGCGGCCGCGGCGAGGCGCGCGGTGCCGTGCGCGTTGACCTCCCGGAACTCCGCCGGGGACCTGGCCGCGATGAGCCCCGCGACGTGGAAGACGAGATCCACGCCGCGGACCGCATCCTCGAGCCCCTTGCCGCCCCGCAGGTCACCCCTGGCCACCTCGACCGGCCGGCCCCCGAGCGCCCGTTCCGGCCGGTCGGGCCGGAGGAGGCAGCGGACCCTTACACCCTGTTCGAGGAGCAGGTCCACGAGGTGGCTGCCGAGGAAGCCGTGTCCGCCGGTGACGAGGGCGCGGCGTTCATTGGGCCTTGTCATCACTGGACTTGCGTTCGCGCGCCGTTGGGCCGGGCGGCTATTCTATTGACACCCCGTGGGGCCGGCGATAGGAATACCCTCGATCTTCGCCGGCTTTGGGGGGGCTCTTCTCCGGTACAACCTGCCGGCAACCAGCGCGTGAACCTCTTCGACAAGTGCCGCAAGTTCGACCGCGCCGAGGAAGTCCATGCGCGCGGGCTGATGCCCTATTTCCACGCCATCTCGGAGACCGACCACGGCACCGAGGTGACGATGGAGGGCCGCCGGGTCCTGATGATCGGGTCGAACAACTACCTCGGCCTGACCCATCACCCCCGGGTGCAGGAGGCCTGCCTGAAGGCGGTCCGGGACTTCGGGACGGGGTGCAGCGGCTCCCGTTTCCTGAACGGCACCCTGGACCTCCACCACCGGCTCGAGGAGGCGCTCGCCGACTACTTCGGGGCCGAGGCCGCCCTCGTCTTCAGCACCGGCTTCCAGACCAACCTCGGCGTGCTGAGCGTGCTCGCGGGCAAGAACGACCTGATCTTCTGCGACCGCGAGAACCACGCCTCGATCTTCGACGGGGCGCGCCTCTCCTACGGGGCGCTCAAGAAGTACCGTCACAACGACCTCGACGACCTCGAGCGCCTGCTCGCCGAGGCGCCGCCGGACAAGGGCAAGCTGATCGTCTCCGACGGCATCTTCAGCATGGTCGGGGACATGGCGGACCTGCGCCGGCTGCGGGAGGTCGCGGACCGCCACGGCGCGGCGCTCTGCATCGACGACGCCCACGGCATCGGCGTCGTCGGCGAGGGCGGGCGCGGCACGCCCTCCCATTTCGGCGTGAAGGTCGAGCTCCTCACGGGCACCTTCTCGAAGTCCTTCGGCAGCCTCGGCGGGTTCGTGGTCGGCGAGCGCCAGGTGATCGACTTCGTGAAGTACACCGCGCGCCCGATGATCTTCAGCGCGGCCATGACGCCGGGCAACGCGGCGGCGGCGCTCGCGGCCCTCGAGGTGATGCGGACGGAGCCGCACCACATCGAGCGCCTCCGGGAGAACGTCGAGTACGCGAGGAGCGGGCTCCGCAAGATGGGCGTGGACGTGCACTCGCACCCGAGCGCGATCCTCCCGATCGTCATCGGCGGCGACTTCGAGACCTTCGCGACCTGGCGCCGCCTGTTCGAGGAAGGCGTCTTCGTCAACGCCGTCGTCTCCCCCGCCGTGCAGCCCGGCCTCGGCATGCTGCGCACGTCCTACATGGCGACGCACACGCGCGAGCAGATCGACCGCTGCCTCGCGATCTTCTCGCGGGTCCTCGCCGAGCAGCACCTCGTCCGGTGACGCTCGTCCTGCGCGAGGTCGCGGGACGAAGGGACCTCCGCCTCTTCCGCGACGTGCCGGCGAGGCTCTACGGCCGCGACCCCTCGTTCGTCCCCACGCTCGACCCGGCGTTCTCGGCCGTGATGGACCGCCGGAGGAATCCCTTCTGGCGCCACGCCGAGGCGCAGGAGTGGATCCTCCTCGATGGCGGCGAGGCGAGGGGCCGCATCGGCGCCTGCGTGGACCGGGACCTCGACGCGCGCGCGAAGGGCTGCGGCGTCGTCGGGTTCTTCGACTGCGCGGACGACCCCGATGCCGCGAGAGCGCTGTTCGGGGCCGCGGAGGCCTGGCTCCGCGAGCGCGGGTGCGGGCGGGCGCGCGGGCCCCTCAACTACTCGATCCACGACACGGCGGGAGTGCTCGTCGACGGATTCGACACACCCCCGGTCGTGGACACGGTGTGGAACCCCTCGTACGTGCCCGGGCTCTGGGAGGCAGGGGGGTTCCGGGGGGCGCAGGACCTCCTCGGGCTCGCGGGTGCGCTCGAGCGCGGGGGCCCCGAACGCGCGCGGCGGTTCGCGGAGCGCGCGAAGCGCCAGGGGGTCGTCGCGCGCCCTCTCGACCTCTCCCGCTTCGAGGAGGAGGTGGACGCCGCGCGGCAGATCTACAACGCGGCGTGGGACGACAACTGGGGGCACGTCCCCGTGGGGCGCGAGGAGTTCCTGTTCAAGGCGAAGGACCTGAGGGCGGTGCTCGATCCGGATCTCGTGCGGATCGCGGAGGCGGACGGGAAGCCGGTGGGGTTCATGCTCGCGCTGCCCGACCTGAACGTCGCGGCGAAGGCGAGCGCCGGGCACCTCCTGCCGTGGGGCTGGCTGCGCCTCCTCCGCGCGAAGCGCTGCGGCCGCTGCCGCGTGGTCGCGCTCGGCGTGCTGCCCGGCTACCGCGTGCGCGGCATCGAGGCGCTGCTCCTCTCCGAGAGCTTCCGGGCGATCGGCGACCGGTACGCGTGGTGCGAGGCCTCCTGGGTGCTCGCGGACAACGCGGCACTCCTGAACGGCCTCGGCCTCTACAACCTGGCCGCGTACAAGAGGTGGCGGCTCTACGAGAAGTCGATCTGACGGGACTCGGGCCGATCCTGCGGACCGCCTTCGACCGCCGCCGATCGCCCGGGGCGCACGCTTCGCGCAGGGCCTCCTGCCCCGCGCCCCGGCGAGGGGCCCTGCCCGCGGTAGCATGATGGCATGGCCCGGCGGGCGCTCCTCCTCCTCCTCGCCGCCGCCGGGGCGGCGGCCGAGGACGCGGACCAGTACTTCGAGGTCGGCGTCGCGTACCTCCGCCGAGGGTTCTTCGGGCCCGCGCGGCGCGCCTTCGGCGAGAGCCTGCTCCAGGCGCCCGGGGAGCCCGTTCCGCTCGCCTTCATGGGGCTCGCCTCCGCCGCCGAGGGGCGCCCGCCGAGGGAGGCGGCCTTCCTCCTCCGCGAGGCCTACCGGAACCTGCCCGAAGGGAAGACCTTGAGGCTCGACCTCGCGTCGATCCTCCCCTCCCGGCGCGCCCTCCGCCTCCTCGAGGAGGAGTACCGCCGCCGGCTGGAGCGCGCGGCCTCCGGGGACCTGAGGGACATCCTCTCCGTGGCGGCCTTCCTCGAGGTCCAGGGCGGCAGCGGGAAGACGCCCGCGCTCGACCGGCTGTTGCGCGAGTTCGAGGGCGACGCCTACGCTAGCCGGCTCCGGGCAGGAGCGTCCCCTTGTTCGTCTCCCACCAGTCCTCCCACTTCTTCTGGACCGTCCGCCGCTGACGCTGGTTCGCGTTCGAGTCGAACCCGAAGCTGACCGCGGTCCCGGTGGCCGCCTTCGTGATCTCGCCGAGCGCGCGCTCGCACATGTAGCCGACCGTGCCGTCCTTCCCGCCGAGCTGGCGGATGAGCGCGGGGATCGCGGACACCGCCTCCTTGCCGTACATGCCGAGCGACCACGCCGCGGCGCGGCACACGAGGTCGTAGGGGTCGTTCTCGAGGGCGTCGACGAGCGCCGGGATCGCGGTCGGGTGGCGGAGGTCGCCGAGCGACACGGCGGCGTTGTAGCGCGTCGTGTTCGGCGCCTTCTTGTCCGCGAGCTTCCCGATGTACTCCGCGACGAGCCGCTCGCGCTCGATCTCCTCCGGCGACCGCTGCGGCGGCATCTCGACGGGCGGAAGGGGCTCCGGCGGAGGCTTCGCGGCCGGAGCCTCCCCGCGGAGCGCGCGGAGCTCGTTCCGCGCCGCCTCCACCTCGTCGCGCACGAGCTGCGTGCGGTTGGCGATCGCCTTGGCCACGGCCTCGAGGTCGTCGAGCCTCGCGCGCACGTCGCGCCCCGCCCGCGTGGAGTCCTCGGACATCCCGTTCACCGCGCTGCTGAGCGCGTTCACGTCCTGCCGCTGCCGCTCGTCGTTGCCCTTGAGATCGGAGAGCGCACGGCGGGTCTGCTCGTCCAAGGCGTCCAGCTTCCGCTCGAGCGGCTCGAGATCGCGCGCCGCGAGGAGATCGCCCCGCTGCTGCTGCGGCGCGGGCCTCGTCAGCTCGCGGACGAGGAGGAAGGTCGTCGCGCCGACGACGTAGAGCAGCGCGACGAGGACGAGCGCGCGCGACCCCTGGACGGGCGCGGCCGCAACGGCAGGCGTCGCCGGCCTCGTCGTGACGACGGGCGCGTCGAGCACGCAGGCGTCGCACAGGAACCCGCCGGGAACGGCGCGCGCGCGGTGGGTCTCGATGTCCGCCTGGGGAATCGAGATCCCGCACCGGCGGCAGAAGTGGAGCTCGATGGCCTCGGATCCGGGGACCGCCTCGGGACTCATACTCGGATTGTAAACGCGCGCCGGGCGGCGGGCGGCGCGGGCTCTGGAGGCAGGGGGGCGCGGGGGGCGGGCTACGTGATCCCGACCCGCTCCTTCATCATCCGGCCGACCTTGAACTTCACGACCTTCTTCTTCGGGACCTCGACCTTCTCGAGCGTCCGCGGATTCTGGGCCTTCCGGGCGGCCCGCTCCTTGATCTCGAAGACCCCGAACTCCCGGAACTCCAGCCGGTTGCCCTTGCCGAGCTCCGTGATGATCTCGTCGAGGAACATCTGGATGATGTCCTTCGTGATGACCTTGGTCTGGCCGGTGCGGTCGGCGATCCGGCTCACCAGCTCCTTCTTGGTCACCGTTTTCCCGTCGAAATCGTCGGGATCCGAGGCCGCGCCGGAGCGCGAGGAGGAGGAAACATCACCCGTCATTGGTCGTGCCCTGCCCGTGTAAGTGCCGAAGCGTCTTATTTCCTTTATCCATCGGCTCTTACGTCCTTGAATCTAGACCGGACCCCGAAACCGTCAATCATTTTCTTTCTGGAACCCTTGTCAGGCCAAGGGTTTACGAACGCGCGCCCTTTTCGCGGGCCACCTCGGTTCCGCGCGTGTCACAAGACGTTATCAGATAATGACTTATGGCGACGACCTCTTCCGGTGAGCGCCCGCCGGGGGCGCCGATGGGGGCTCCCGGGGCCTGCAGGGGCCCTCGGGAACCCGGGCCCGCACGAACCCAGCCCTCAGGTG
>JAKLKT010000630.1 GCA_023150495.1 Planctomycetota bacterium | reverse complement strand
CCTCCGGTCGCACGTCGGGCGGCGGGGGCACGTGGCGGAAGGGCGCGTCGAGCCGCGCCGCCGTGTCGCGGATCACGCGGCCGGGCCCGGTCGCGGGATCGACGCCGGAGAACACCGGCACGCCGGTCCGGATCGTCGCCGCCTTCTCGGCCGCGATCGCCTCGAGCGTCGAGCCCAGCAGCTCCGTGTGGTCGAACGAGATCTCGGTGATCACCGTGTGCGTCGTCGGCACCGCGGTCGTCGCGTCGAGCCTCCCTCCGATGCCCACCTCGAGGACCACGGCGTCCGTGCGGGCGGCGGCGAAGTGGAGGCACGCGGACGCGGTGAGCGCCTCGAAGAACGTCGTCGCGGGCCCGCTCGCCGCGAGCACGGTCCCGACGTGGAAGGCGAAGTCGGCCTCGGGGATGAGCACGTCGTCGACCGCGATCCGCTCGCGGACGCTCTCCAGGTGGGGGGAGAGGTAGCGCCCGGTGCGCAGGCCGGCCGCGCGGAGGATGGCGTCGACGTACCGCGAGGTCGAGCCCTTGCCCTTCGTGCCCGCGACCTGGACGACGCGCGCGCCGAGGCGGCGGTCGGGCGATCCGAGTCGGCGGAGAAGCTGCCGCATGCGGGAGAGGTCGAAGGCCCTCGGCCCGTCCGGCCGGGTGCGCTCGTAGTTCGTGAGGCGCGAGAGCGCCTCCATCGCCTCCTCGAGGGTCCGGAGCATCGCGGCCATGATACGGCGCCCGAGGGGGCCCCCGGGGGCGCCGCTGCCGCCGGCCGCGCGCTATAATGGACGCACCTCGAGCGCGCCATCCCGCACGGCCGGAAATCCCATGATCGACCCCTCGAAGCTCCCGCGGCCGGGCGGCCCCCTTCCCCGGAACCCCTTCCAGTTCGTCTCGGTGCGCACGCCGATGACGAAGATCGTGGTCCTCGTCGTCCTGCTGTTCCTCGTCATCGGGGGCATGATCGGCCTCACCCAGTACGCGGCGACCCCGGAGGCGAAGAAGGCGCTGTCCGACACGTACGCCGTGCAGGCGCCGCCGCGCGACATCCCGACCGGCGTGCCGTCCCTCGACATGAAGATCGCCGAGCAGCTCACGGACTACGGCGAGGATGCGCGGCGACGCTGGCCCCACGAGGCGATCCGCTACCTGATCCTCGAGGCGGCGAACACGCCCGCCGTGTTCGCGTACGAGAAGAACCTCCTCCCGCTGACGCGCGGCAGCGCGGCGGAGATCGACAAGGACTCGCGGCCCTGGCGGTTCAAGTACGTCCGCTTCCGCGGCGAGATCGAGTACCTCCGGGAGGAGCCCTACGATGCGGTCAGCGGCGCGCCTGCGCCCGATCAGGGCCTCGTCTGGAAGGGGCGCGTGCGGCTCGACGACGGCGACCCCCCGCTTCGCGTCGTGTTCGTCGGCGTGACGCCCCCGATGTGGGCCGACACGAACGAGAACGTCCCGCGTCCCGAGGCGCGGCTCATCGAGGACGGCTGGGTGCGCGGCCGGGGCATCCTCGTCCAGAACTTCATCGACGTGACGGGCGGGGACGTGCCGGCGCTGCTCGTCGTCGCCACGGAGATCGAGCGCGACTTCGAGACCGTGCCGGTCAAGTCGCTCGCGGACGTCCCGTTCGACATCATCCGCGACAACCCCTCGATGGGGACGAGCGACGACGGCCGCGCGATCCTCGCGAAGGAGTATCCGCGTCCGCTGTACCGGCTGGTCGCCTACGCGGAGCAGAGGTCGGGGGCTCCGGGGGCGGAGAAGCGCGCGGCGGAGGGGCTGAAGCCCGAGCGCATCGCCACCCCCAGGGCGTGGGAGGCGCTCGTCGGCAACCCCGAGGCCGCGCGCGGGAAGTATTTCGGCGGCCTCGGCATCGTCGTCGTCTCGCCCGAGCACTACGGGCCCGACACGATCACGCCCAACGACGCCGGCGTCGAGGAGTGCCTCAACGGCTGGATCCTCACCGACGAGGAGAAGCTGATGCAGTTCATCGCGCCGATCCCGCTCGAGGGGGAGTGGGACGTGCGCACGCGGGTCCGTTGGGAGGGGTTCTTCTACAAGACGAAGCTCTACTGGTCGCGCGACGGCGTCGAGCGCTTCGCCCCGGTCTTCGTCCTCACCTCGCTCGAGAGGGTCACCTACGAGAAG
>JAKLKT010000629.1 GCA_023150495.1 Planctomycetota bacterium | reverse complement strand
CCTCCGCGTGCGTCCCGCGCAGGCGGCGGAGCCTGCGGCGCGCGACCTCATGGCCGAGGACGTCCTGCGGAGGCTCGAGCGCATGACCCCGGCGGAGGCGGAGGCGGCGCTCGGCGCGGACCTCGTCGGGCGGCTCGCGCGCGTCGCGCGTGTTCTATCGCTGCCGCCGCTCCGCTGGTTCCCGGTCATCCGCCGCGACGTCCCGCGCCTCGCCGAGGACACGGAGGACGGTCCCGCGGTCGCCGCGGCGTCGCGCGCCGCCGCGAAGGAGCTGCGGAGGATGCACGGCCGGCTGCTCTGGTTCTGGGACCTGCACGGCTCCATCACGCCGGCGCAGTTCGTGGACCGCGTCGGCACGGCGATGATGAAGGTCTCCTTCCGCCCCGCCTACCGCCTCGTGCTCTTCGCGCTGATCGTGCTCGTGTTCCGCGGCATCTTCAAGGTGAGCGGCCTCTCGTGGCTCGACTACCTCGCGACGGCGATCTTCCGGTTCGCGGGCGTGCTCGGGTCGATCTGCCTCGCGCTCCTCGGCACCGGCTGGTGGCTCAAGCGGACGGCCGGCGAGGCGACGGCCTTCTTCGAGCAGGCGGCGCACGCGCAGTACCTCGCGCTGACCGAGGTGTTCAAGGGGCGCACGCTCGAACGCGACGCGCTCGTGCTGGACCGCCGCGTGCTCGCGCCCGAGCGCCTGCTGAGGGGCGAGGCGGAGGGGGGTGCGGGGGGAGCCTTCGTCGAGCGCGTGAGGCAGTGGCTCGTCGCGGCGCAGCCGCCCGGCCTCCTCGCGCCGGAGGTCGAGCGCGCGCTCCTCCTCTACCGCGACGGGCTCGACGGCGCGCCCTTCACCGACTCCGACACGCGCACGACGGCGCAGCTGCTCGGCAACCCGTCGCTCCGGAACCTCTGCGCGATGTCGTTCCGCTTCACGGCGAAGGACCTCCGGCAGGTCGGGAGGCTCGACCTCGAGCGGCCCACGTCGCTCCTGAAGGGCCCCTACTTCTGGTTCCGGCTCATGTGCCGCGCGGTCGCGCACGGCGTCGCGCGGCTGCTCGTGGACTACAACCGGCACGCGCTCCCGCTCGCGCAGCTCGCGGCGGCGAGCGACGAGGAGCGGGCGCGCCACCGCGCCTGGCTCGGGACGGCCGAGGTCGCGCAGATCCCCGAGGGCATCGTGCGCTACTCGACCACGCACTTCACGGCCCTCCACTTCCTCGACGACGACCCGCGGCGGGACGCGGAGATCGGATCGCTCTTCGGCCCGGAGGTGCTCCATCGCCTCCGGCGCGACCGGCGCCTGCTCTTCCGCCGCGTCTTCGGCACCTACCCGGTCGGGAAGCTCCCTCGCGACGACCGCGTGCTGAACCCCTTCCGCCTCTACCAGCGCTGGCTCGCGGGCGGGCGCGCGCTCCTCGTGCCGTTCTTCCTCGCGCTCGGGGCGATGCGGCGGGTGCGCGACTTCTTCCGCTGGCTCGGCCGATGCGTGAAGGAGCTCAAGGGCCCGAGCGTCGCGGTGGACATGGAGGCGGCGGAGGGCGCGGACTTCGCGACCGCCGTCAGGAAGATCGGGCGCGCGCGGCTCCCGGTCGCCGAGGCGGCGCTCCGCTTCCGCATCCGGCTCGACGTCGAGTACCTGGGCGTCCGGCTGCCGGGAACGGACGAGAGCGGCCTCGAGGGGACCGACGTCTCGAGCGACCTCCGTTTCCTCGAGGCGGGCGCGGATCTCGAGGAGGAGGTCGAGGGCGAGCGGAGGAGGGCCGAGCGCGACATGCGCCGCCTCGCCGCCCACCCCGTACTCGGTACGCGGTTGCCTCGTCGTAAGCCGCTGCCGGATGACGAGTTACGGCATGCGCCTGCGGACTCGGGGTCCGCGTTTCTGCCCGGGGGCAGCGGCGTGCCGGTCGCGGGCGACACCACAGGGGGGACCCTCACCCGCGAGCACCTCCGGGCGGCGGCGTGCGCTTACCTCGCCGACCTCGACGGCGTCCGGAGCCTTCTCTCGGCGAAGGAGATCCTCGCGGAGGTGGTCGAGCGCGCGGCGCGGGAGCCGCTGCTCCCGGCGTCGGCCCCGCGCCCGCGGCTCCACGCGGCGTTCCGGCGCTACTGGAAGGCGTACGGCGCGGGCGGGCTCCGGGCGCGGCG
>JAKLKT010000628.1 GCA_023150495.1 Planctomycetota bacterium | reverse complement strand
GTACAGATAACGTTTAGAAAACTATCGATGTAGCAAGTTCTCACTTGATTATCTTTATACTTTCGCTAGGATATTACCGGCTGTGCGCGTCACGACGCCGCCGGACATCGGCGCCCTTGGGCGGACCTACTTCCAGAGGAAGGACTACGTGAGCAGGATGCTCGCCGCCGGCGCCTGGTCGGCGACCCTCGGCGACAAGTACGTCCACTGGGACCGCCTCCGGTTCCGGACGCCGCCCCCGGGGGTCACGCTCGAGGAGTGGTGGCTGGCCATCAAGTCCGCCCGGATGTCGATGACCAAGCAGCTTCCGTGCAAGGACGCCGCGGGCGAGCCCTTCGCGCTGGCGACGCCGGACCCGCTCCTCCGGTACCTCTCCGAAGCGGATCGCGACCTGAGCGGCCGCGTCCCCATCCCCGAGCAGCTCTTGAACCCTGGAACGCGGGACCGCTACCGCGTCAGCGCGTCCATCGAGGAGGCGATCACATCGAGCCAGCTCGAGGGCGCATCGACCACCAGGAGGGTCGCGGCCGAGATGCTCCGCTCCGGGCGGAAGCCGACCGATCGCGGCGAGCGGATGATCTTCAACAACTACCAGGCGATCCGGTTCATTCGGGAGATGCAGAAGGACCCTCTTGCGCCGGACGCCATCCTCGAGCTGCACCGCATCGTCACCGACCAGACGCTCGACGATCCGGCGGACTCGGGCCGCCTCCGGACCTCGGACGAAGTCGCGGTCGTCGACGCGAAGACCGAGGAGGTCCTCCACCAACCGCCGAAGGCCGCGGAGTTGCGGAAGCGGCTCGCGGCCCTCTGCGACCTCGCCAACGAGAAGACGCCCAAGTTCTACGTACACCCGATCGTCCGCGCGATCCTCCTCCACTTCTTCCTCGCCTACGACCATCCGTTCGTGGACGGGAACGGCAGGACGGCGAGGGCGCTCTTCTACTGGTCGATGGCGCGTTCGGGCTACTGGCTCTGCGAGTTCCTGTCGATCTCGCACTTCCTCCGCAAGGCCCCGGCGGAGTACGCGCATTCGTACCTCTACACCGAGACCGACGCGAACGACACCACGTACTTCGTGCTGTCGCAGCTCGCCACGCTCAAGAAGGCGATCGCGGCGCTCCACGACTACGTCCGGCTCAAGATGGGGGTGATCCAGCGCGCGCAGTCCATCCTGCGGCAGTCGCACGTGTTCAATCACCGGCAGCTCGCGCTTCTCGGGCACGCGATGCAGAATCCGGGCACGCTCTACTCGGCCACCGCGCACGCGGGCAGCCACCAGGTGACCCCGATGACGGCGCGCTCCGACCTGAACCACCTGGCCAAGGCGGGCCTCCTCATCCCGATTCGCGCCGGGCGCGGATTCCTCTACTCGGTCCCGACGGACCTCGAGGATCGTCTCGATCGCATGGGCGAAGGACGGAAGTCCGGTCCCTAGCAGGCCTGCCCCCCGGACCCCCCTGAATCACCCTCCCCTGCGGTAGCATGGCGGCAATGGAGCTCGCGCGCTTCCTCGACCGCTTCCCGGGGCAGAAGGTCGTCGTCCTCGGAGACCTCGCCGTCGACTGCTACGTGGACACGCGGCCCTCGCGCCTCTCGCGCGAGGCGCCCGTCATGATCCTCCGCTACGAGGGGCGCCGTTACACGCCCGGCTGCGCCGCGAACACGATCATGAACCTGCGCTCCCTCGGCGCCGAGGTCACGCCGCTCGGCGTCGTCGGCGACGACGAGGCGGGCGCGAGCCTCGTGCAGGCGTTCCGCGACGCGGGGATCCCGGACGCGGGGATCGTCACCACGGGCCGGAGCGTCGTGAAGATCCGGCTCATGAGCGGCGACACGCACCGGCCGAAGCAGCAGATCGTGCGCGTGGACATGGAGCCCGAGCGGGCGCCGGGGAAGGACACGCTCTTGGAGCTCATCGCGCGCGCCGCGGTCGCCGACGGCGCGAAGGGGATCGTCGTCTCCGACTACGGCTACGGCGCCGCGGCGCCCGGGCTCCTGCGCGCCGCGCGCGAGGTCGCCGCGGGCGCGCTCGTGAGCGTCGACTCGCACATGGCGATCGGCGACTTCGAGGGCGCGGACATGCTCACGCCGAACGAGTGGGAGGCGGCCGCGTACATGGGCGCGACCGTCGAG
>JAKLKT010000627.1 GCA_023150495.1 Planctomycetota bacterium | reverse complement strand
GTGGCGGACATCCTCGCGGCGACGGGCCTCGATGCCGCCGCGCAGGTCCTCGCGCGCGCGGCGGCGCGGGAGAAGGACCCCGCGCTCCGCGCCCACTACCTCGCCGCGAAGGAGCGGGCGGAGGCCAAGCGGTGAGCTCCGAGCGCTCGCGGCTCGACCGCTTCCTCGACCGCGTGCCGGTGCTCGGGCGCTTCCGGCGCGCCCGCGGATGGTTCCGGCGCAACCGCATCTGGTTCTACCTCGCCATCGCGGTCGCCGTGCTCTTCGTCGTGCGGCCGGTCCTCTCGATCGTCGCGACGATCATCAGCCCGCTGGCGCCGCTCATCACGAAGCTCCTCGACAACCCCGTCGGCCGCTTCGTCTTCTACAACGCGATCGCGCTGCTCCTCCTCTGGTGGATCTGGCGCAAGGTGCGAGCGGGCGTCGTTCGCGTGATCGGGCTCCGCGCGATGCGCTCCTTCCTCGACGGCCTGACGCTCATGATCCACGGCCGCTGGGACGCGGCGATCGCCGAGTTCGAGAAGGTCGTGCGCTGGGACCGCTGGGTGCGTCTCGAGGACGCGGTGCCCGAGCACCGGGACCTAGGCCCCGACGCGCGACTGAAGATCGCGGCGTGCCACCTGCGCAGGAGCCGCCCGAACGAGGCGAAGGCCTGGCTCCTGCGGGTGCGCGAGCAGGAGATCCTCTCCGAGCACGTGCGGCGGAACCACGCGGAGCTTCGCGGGCTCGCCTACGACCTGAACGACGAGCTCGAGCGCGAGACGGTGCTCCGGGAGCTCGAGAAGACGCACGCCCGCGACAAGGGGAACCGCAGGATCCTGATCGCGCTGCGCGAGCAGTCGGAGGCGCTCGGCGACCTCGAGCGCGCGCGGGCGATGGGGCGGCGGCTCGTCGCGCTCTCGGACGGCCGGGAGAGGGAGGAGGCGCAGAGCGAGCTCGCGCTCCTCGAGTTCCGCCTCGCGCGGAAGGCGCTCGACGAGGGGGACACGCGGGAGCTGAAGCGCGCGCTCAAGGCGACATCGGGCGACCCGCGCTCGGCGCTCCTTCTCGGCGACCTCGCGCTCGAGGGCGGCGACGTGGAGGGCGCGCTGAAGGCATGGAGCCGTTCCGCGAGCCTCCCCGTCTTCGACCGCCTCGCGCGGCTCCTCGACGAGGGGAAGCTCGCGGGCGACAGGGAGAAGGACCTCCTCCTCCGCAGCTTCCCCTACGCGGGCACGCTGATCGTCCTCGCGGAGCACTACCGGAAGCGCGGGGAGCACCGGAAGGCGCGCGCCGCGCTCGACAAGGTGCTCGCCTCCGCGGGGGAGAACCTGACGGTCCTGCGACTCTACGCGAGCTGCCTCGAGGCGGAGGGCGACGCGCAGGGCGCCGCGGAACTCTACCGCCGGGCGCTCTCCTCCGCGCTGTAGCCGGCCCCCGGAGCCCCCGCGGTTCCGATCGAGTGGCTGCCATCGGTTAGGTTTCGTGGGTGGAGCGCAAGCGACGGTGGCGGCCCCTCCAGAGGCTCCTTCGTGTCCTCGCGTTCCTCGTCCTGGCCGTCCTCCTCCTCGCCGTCGGGGCCTACGTCCTCCGCGGGCCGCTCTTCGGCCGGCTGCTCGCGGAGCGGATCGAGCGCGAGCTCGGCGCCGCGCTCGGCGGGCGCTTCTCGGTCGTCCGCGTCGAGGGGAGCTACCTCTTCGACCTCGCGGTCGTGGGGCTCCGGACCGAGGAGGCGCCGCCGGGGCCGCTGCGCCGGCTCGACTGCGGCCGCGCGGTCGTCAAGTACGACCTGAAGCGGCTGCTCGACGGCGACCTGGGGGCGGTCTCCTTCGTGCTCGCGAGCAACGCGGTGGTCGAGGTCGACCTGACGCGGCCGGGGGGGGCTCCGGGGGCCGCTGCGCCGGAGCTGCCGCGGCGCCTCCCCGTGCTCGAGATCTACGGCGATGTCGCGGTCGCGACGCCCTTGGGCGAGGTGCGCGCGCGGGGGCTCTCGCTGAACACCGTCGGCGGCAACCGGTACGGCCTCCGGGCGAGCGAGCTCGCGCTGCCGGAGCGGTTCGGCCCCGCCGCGCCCTTCGCCGGGACTGTCGAGCGCACCGGCCTCTCCGCCTTCGTGCTCACGTCCGAGACCCCGGTCGCGGGCGTGACGCCCGAGCGG
>JAKLKT010000626.1 GCA_023150495.1 Planctomycetota bacterium | reverse complement strand
TCCTCATCGAGGATCCCGACGACCGGGGCCCGTTCGGCGCGAAGGAGGTCGGGCAGGGGCCGCTCCTGCCCGTGATGCCCGCGGTCGCGAACGCGCTCCATGACGCCCTCGGGGTCCGCGTGGACCAGGTGCCGATCGCGCCCGAGCTCGTGCTCGAGGCGCTCTCGCGCGAGGACCGCCGCGCGGGGCCGCGAGGCTACCCCGACCTGCGCGTCGGGAAGCCGGTGCGGATCCTCACCCCCGAGGAAGGGGGCGACGGCTACGAGATCGACCAGGAGCGGAAGCAGAAGCAGAAGCGCCGCGAGCAGAGGACCAAGGCATGATGCGACTCCCGACGTTCCAGTACCGCGCGCCGAAGAGCGTGCGCGAGGCCGTGAAGATCCTCGCGGGCGAGGGCCCGGCCGCGCAGGTCGTCGCGGGCGGGACGGATCTCTACCCGAACATGAAGCGGCGCCAGGTGGAGCCGGGCACCGTGGTCGGGCTCCGGGAGCTGAGGGGGCTCCGGGGGCAGCGGTGGCGGGGCGGGACGTTCCGCATCGGCCCCCTCGAGACGCTGCGGGCGCTCGAGCGGGACGCGCGGGTGCGGAAGAACCTCAAGGGCCTCCACGAGGCGGTCGCGTCGATCTCGACGCCGATCCTCCGCAACATGGGGACGATCGGCGGCAACGTCTGCCTCGACACGCGCTGCTTCTACCTGAACCAGAACTTCGAGTGGCGCCGCGCGATCCACCATTGCCTCAAGTGCGGCGGCGACACATGCTGGACGGCTCCGGGCGGCGACAAGTGCTGGGCGGTCAACTCGAGCGACACGGTGCCCGTGCTGATCGCGCTCGGCGCGACGTTCAAGCTCGTCGGCCCCCAAGGCCCCCGCGAGATCACGGCCGAGGAGATGTTCGGGGTGACGGACGGGCGCGAATGGCTCGGCAAGAAGCCCGACGAGATCCTGACGGACATCCTCATCCCGAGGCAGGGGAAGTCGCGCTCGACCTATGTGAAGGTGCGGCGGCGCGAGGCGTTCGACTTCCCGGTGCTCGGGGTCGCGGCGCGGATCGAGGGCAACGGAAAGGTCGAGCGCGCGGACCTCGTGCTCAACGCGGTCGGGCCGGCGCCGGTGCGGTGCCGCGAGGCGGAGGAGGCGCTCGTGGGCCGGCCGCTCACCGACGAGGTGATCGACGAAGCCGCGGAACTCGCGGCGGCGGGAGGGGCGAAGCCGCTCGACAACACGGACTTCGCGCCGTCGTACCGCAAGAAGATGATCCGCGTCCACGTCCGCCGCGCGTTGCTGGCGGTACGGGGCGAGGCACCGGTCCGCCAATAGCCCGGGGGAACCGCGGCTGGGAAAGCGCGTTGGTCGCGGGCGTATATGCTCCTTGGGATGCGCACATTCGTTGCGGCGGCGCTCCTCGTCGCCGCCTGCTCCTCGACGCACGTCTCGTTCGATCGCGACGCCTCCCAGCACTCGGCGCTCTGGTCCCTCAACCTCGGGGAGACCGGAGTCGAGGTGCGGACGGAGGGGAAGGACACGCTCGTCTCCTGGAGGAACCGGACGCTCCTGTTCCCGGGGTTCGATTCGTTCCACGGCACGATTCGTGTCGGCGAGGCGGACCTCGTCGGCCCGCGGATGAGGGTCCGCATCCGCGACAACGGCGTCACGGTCACGACCAACGCCTCCGAGATCTTCCAGCCGATCGACGCCATCCCGGAGGGCGAGGTCTCCGTCTGGCGCGAAGGACATTGGATCCTGCGTGGGTGAGACCGGTACGGTGCCAGGCTCCGATCCGCTAAGATCCCCCCGACGCCTGCCGGGCGGGACCCCACGGTCCTCCCCGCGGGGCTGCCTTGCGCCATGAAGGCCCTTCGCGTCCTCCTCCTCCTCTCCGGCGTCGTGGCACTCATCACGGGCGCCTGGGGCGGGCTCCTGCGGATGTCGTGGCAGCTCCCCCTGCCGGTACGGCACGCGAACTGGATCACGTACCACGGGCCGCTGATGGTCGTCGGGTTCTTCGGGACGCTCATCGGCATCGAGCGCGCGGTCGCGCACGGGCGCGCGTGGGCGCTGCTTGCGCCCGCGCTCTCCGCCGCGGGCGGGATCGCCGTGGCGCTCGGCTCGCTCGACGGCACCGCGCCACTGCTCGCGACGCTCGG
>JAKLKT010000625.1 GCA_023150495.1 Planctomycetota bacterium | reverse complement strand
CGCGAGGCTCGTGAAGAGGAAGAGCCCCGTGAGCGCGGCGAGGAGCCCCTGGTCGCCCCGGATCCCTACGCCGAAGACGTGCACCATCGCGAGGAGCGCGAGCACGGTCGCCGCGGCGCCGACGAGGATCGACGGGAGGATCTTCCCGAGCGTGAGGGCGAGCCGCGAGACCGGCGTCACCATGAGCTGCTCGAGCGTGCCGCGCTCCCGCTCGCGCACGATCGCGAAGGCGGTGAGCGTCGTGGTCACGAGCTGGAGGATGATCCCGAGGAGCCCCGGCACGAAGAAGGCCTCCGAGCGTCCGTCCGGGTTGTAGAGGAGGCGTGGCCGCGCCTCGATCGGGGGGGGTGCGGGGGACCCGAGGCGCGCGGAGAAGCTCGTCACGGTGCCCATCGCGGCCGCCTGCGCCTGCATCGCCATGTTCGAGTCGGAGCCGTCGATCAGGAACTGCACGGCCGCGGTCTCGCGGGCGAGCAGCCGCTCGGGGAGATCGTCGGGCAGGAGGACCGCGACCTTCACGCGGCCCTCGCGGAGGAGCGCGATCGCCTCCTCGCGGTCCCTCGCGTGCCCCGTGATCTCGAAGGTGTCCGTCGCCTCGAGCGCCTGCACGAGCTCCCGGCCCGCGCGGACGCCCGCCCGGTCGACGACGACGGTCGGGATGTCCCGTATCTCCGTATGGATCGCGTAGCCGAAGATCGTGAGCTGGATGACCGGGATCGCAAGGGCGAGGACGAGGGTGGCGGGATCGCGCCGCGCCTGGAGCAGCTCCTTGTAGACGATGCCCGAGAGCCCCCTAAACACCGCTGGCCCTCCGGGTCAGCGTGACGAAGACGTCCTCGAGGGACGGCGTGACGGTCCGCGCCTCGGCGCCCTCGGGGAGCGCGAGATCGACACCCTCGTCCACGAGCGCATGCACGTTCTCGCCGAAGATCGTCGCCTCGCGGACGCCCCTGCTTCCCTGGAGGAGCCGCAGGAGGCCGACGACGTCGCCGTGCCGGATCTCGACGCGCCTCGCGCCCTCGGGCGTCACGTCCTCGCGCGCCTTGAGCTCCGTGGGGCTCCCCCACGCGAGCAGCCGGGAGAGGTACAGGTAGGCGAGGTGGTCGCAGCGCTCCGCCTCGTCCATGTAGTGGGTGGTGACGAGGAGCGTCGTCCCCTTCGCGGCCAGCTCGAAGAGGAGGTTCCAGAGGGAGCGGCGCGCGACGGGGTCGATCCCCGCGGTCGGCTCGTCGAGGAAGAGCATGAGGGGCTCGTGGAGGATCGCGCAGGCGAGCGCGAGCCGCTGCTTCCAGCCGCCGGACAGCGTGCCGGCGCGTTTCCCCTCCTGGCCCCGGAGCCCCACGATATCGATCACCTCGTCGCGCCGCCGGGCGAGCGCGTTGCCCTTGAGGCCGTAGGCCATGCCGAAGAAGGTGAGGTTCTCGAGGCCGGTCAGCTCGTCGTAGAGGCTGAAGCGCTGGCTCATGTAGCCGATGCGGCGCCGGACGCCCTCCGGGTCGCGCGCGACGTCGATGCCGAGCACGCGCGCCTCGCCCGCGGTCGGGCGCAGGAGCCCGCAGAGCATGCGGATGATCGTGGACTTGCCGGAGCCGTTCGGGCCGAGGAGCCCGAAGATCGACGCGCGGCCGATCTCGAAGTCGACGGAATCGACCGCGAGGAGGTGGCCGAAACGGCGGCTGAGGGCCGAGACCCGGACGGCCGCCTCGGTCACCGGAGCACCACGTCGGCCCACATCCCGTCCTTGAGGCGCGACGCGTCGCCCGTGATCCGAACCTTCGCGCGGAAGACCTGCGTGACGCGCTCCTCGCGGGTCTGGACGTTTCGCGGCGTGTACTCCGCCTCGCGCGAGACCCACTCGACGCGCCCTTCGACCTGCGGGTGCCCGTCGGGCAGGATGTCCGCGCGCTGGCCCACCTGGACGCGGCCGAGCCACGACTCGGGGACGTGGACGAGGACCCAGGGCTCCTCGAGGAGGAGGACGACGGCCACGGGCGCGCCGGGGGCGATGAGGTCGCCGGGGCGGAGGTCGAGCGTCTGCACGACGCAGGGGGCGGGGGCGCGGATGGTCAGCTCGTCGAGCTTCTCCTTCGCGGTCGCGATGCGTGCGCGGGCGGCGTCGAGCTGCGCGCGCTTGCTCGCGATCTCC
>JAKLKT010000624.1 GCA_023150495.1 Planctomycetota bacterium | reverse complement strand
GCTCGCCGTCGCGGTGCGCGCGGCGACGCTCGCGAGCGGCTACTCGGGGGTCCGGCCCTCGACGCTCAAGGCGCTCCTCGACCTCTGGAACCGCGGCGTGACCCCCGTCGTCCCGGCGCAGGGGTCGGTGTGCGCTTCGGGCGACCTCGCCCCGCTCGCGCACATCGCGCTCGCGCTCCTCGGCCGCGGGGACGTGCTCGTGGACGGGCGCCGGATGCGCGCGGCCGCCGCGCTCTCGCGGGCGCGCATGAAGCCGCTGATGCTCGCGCCGAAGGAGGGTCTCGCGCTGATCAACGGCACGTCGGTCGCGACCGCGGTCCTCGCGCGCACGCTCGTCGAGTCGCAGGACCTCGTGCGGCTCGCGGACGTCGCGGCGGCGTCGAGCCTCGAGGCGCTGCTCGGGACCGACCGGCCGTTCGACCCGCGGGTGCAGGCGCTGCGGCCCCATCCGGGGCAGGTGGCGACCGCGGCGAACATGAGGAAGCTCCTGCGCGGGAGCCGGATCCTCCCCTCCCACCGCCATTCCGACCACAAGGTGCAGGACCCCTACTCGCTCCGGTGCGTGCCGCAGGTGCACGGCGCCGCGCGCGACGGCCTCGCGTTCGCGAAGTCGGTCGTCGAGCGCGAGCTCAACGCGGTCACCGACAACCCGATCCTCTTCGCGAGCGACGGCGACGTGGTGAGCGCCGGCAACTTCCACGGCCAGCATGTGGCGCTCGCGGCCGACACGGCCGCCGCGGCGCTCGCGGAGCTCGGCGCGGTGAGCGAGCGGCGGATCGAGCAGATGGTCAACCCCGACCTCTCGAACCTCCCCGCCTTCCTCGCGGACGAGCCGGGGCTCAACTCCGGCTTCATGATGGCGCAGACGACGGCCGCGGCCCTCGTCTCGGAGAACAAGACGCTCGCGCACCCGGCGTCGGTGGACTCGATCCCGACGTCGGCGAACCAGGAGGACCACGTCAGCATGGCGATGTGGGCGGCGCGGAAGTGCCGGATGATCCTCGAGAACGTGCGGAACGTGCTCGCGATCGAGTTCCTCGCGGCGGCGCAGGCGCTCGACTTCAGCAAGCTCGAGCCGGGGCGCGGCGTGCAGGCGGCGCGGTCGCTCCTGCGCGGAGGCGTCCCGCACCTCGCGCGCGACCGCTACCTCGCGAAGGACATCGAGCGCGCGTGCGGCATGCTCCGCGACGGAAGCCTGCTCGCGGCCGCCGAGCGCGCCACCGGCAACCTCACCAGTTTTTGACGTACTCGGTACGTGGTACGCCCCCCGACCGCCGCAAGTCGTTGCGGGGACCTCAGTTGCGGAGGCGACCTGCGGACTCAAGGGTCCGCACTCCGACCCTCCCCCGCGCCCCCTCCCATCCGCGGCGCCGGCTGTCGATAGAACGGCGATGGCGACGGAGGTCGAGGAGGCCCTTGCGACGAGTCTCGACACGCCGCACGGCCGCCTGCACCGGCCGCGGGGCTTCGGCCTCCAGGCGCTCACGCTCGTCGCGGCGTTCGCCGGCGGGCCCGCGCTCGGGTGGGCCGTCGGCCAGGCGCCCCGCGACCTCTCGGAGACCGCGCGCACGTTCCTCTACGTCCCCTTCGTGCTCGTGTTCTTCCTCGGCTACGCGGCGTGGGTCGCGCGGCTGAAGATGATCGTCTTCCACGGGCTCACGAAGTCGCTCCTCGCGACTCTCTTCCTGCTCGTCGTCCGCCGCCGGAAGCCGAAGTCGATCGCGGACGTCCTGCCGACGCGCGAGAAGCTCCTCGAGATGGCGGTGCAGGCGCAGATGGCGGCCGCCTCCTTCCGCCGCGTCGGCTGGTTCGTGGGGATCGCCGCGGGCTTCCTGGCCGCCCTCTTCGACAGCGCGATGGGCGGGGCCACCCGCTTCGCGCTCGTGTCGGCGACGTGCGTCGCCTGGGGCTACGCGCTCTCGATGCTCGCGCGGCGCGGGTGGCTCCCGATCCCCGAGGAGGCGTGACGCCTACTCGCTCCGTAGCGACGTCGGCGAGAAGCTCCGCTGTCGCCGGCCCGCTCTCGACAACGGCAGGACGGATGCGAACGGAGGCAATCGCGCGTCGAGCGGCCGCCGGGCAGGGGCTGTCGCCGACCCGTCCTCGACAGCGGCAGGACGGGTGCGAACGGAGGCAATCGCGCGTCG
>JAKLKT010000623.1 GCA_023150495.1 Planctomycetota bacterium | reverse complement strand
ATCGGCTCGCGCCCCACGAGCTCGACGGTCGCGTAGAACGCGTAGAGCTCCTCGCGGCGGCGGAGCCACGGATTGCCCGCCGGCGCGAGCGAGCGGATGCGGTGATAGTAGGCGCGCGAGAGGTAGTCGTGCATGAGCCGCGAGTGGACCTCGTCGGCGGCGGCCGCGTCGAGCGCCGCGGGCGGGCCCTCGAGCGGCTGGAAGAAGGCGCAGGAGAGCCCGAGCTCCGCGGGGCAGTCGAGCATGTGGATGAGCCCGGCGGCGCACGAGCAGACCTGCGTCGGCTCCGGCCTCCCGCCGCCCACGTGCGCGTGGACCTGGTTCGCGCAGCGCGGACCGGACTCCCCGGGCTCCATGGGCGGACATCCTACCGCAGCGCGGCCGATTGCGCCCCGGGGTAGGCCGTGCTAGCTTCGCCACATGGCTGAGCCGGCCCCCAAGACGGCCCCCGCCGTCCGCGAATCGACCACGGTCATCGTCCGGCCGTACCCGAAGATCGTCTACCTCTACCTCACCTGGCTCGTCTCGATCGTCTGCGGCATCCTCCAGAAGCCGCTGCCCATCGGCGAGACGCTCAAGGCGGAGTTCGCCGGGGAGAGCGCTCTGGTCGGCCGGATCTGGATCTTCACCTTCATCTTCAACGTGCTCGTCATCTCGTTCGAGTTCACGAGGATCCGATCCGTCGCGATCATCTTCGCCATCCTCGCGTTCGTCTTCGCGGGGATCGAGTTCGGGTTCCTCGCCGCCGTGGGCGCGTTCCTCCGCGACATGCCGATGCTCATGAACGAGACCTTCTACTTCGTGGTCGCGGCGGTCTTCACGATCATCTACCTGCTCGTCTTCATCACCACGCGCTTCAACTACTGGGAGTTCCAGCCGAACGAGATCCTGCACCACCACGGGTTCCTCGGCGACGTGCGGCGCTACCCGACGCGCGGCCTCCGGATGCAGAAGGAGATCACGGACGTGCTTGAGCACATCCTGCTCCGCGCGGGGACGCTCGTGCTCGAGCCGCCCGGCGTCGACCGCCCGATCGTCCTCGAGAACGTGATCAACCTGAACAAGGTCGAGGACAAGATCCAGCGCCTGCTCGGCACGCTCAAGGTCCGCCTGGACGAGGGCATGGTCGGCGGCCCGGACTGATTCGCCGGCGGGAGCGGTCTCGGGGCGCGGGGGAAGGTCCGCTACTGGCGGACGCCCGTGTAGCTGCCGAGCGGGCCCGTATCGAGGTTCGTGTCGGAGTAGCCGCAGCAGAAGTCGTTGCCGTCGGGGCTGAAGAGGAACGTGATGTCCGCCTCGTAGTCGAGATCGCCGTTGATCGGGACGAGCGTGATGTCGAGCCGGTTGCCGACGATCGTCGCCGTCCCCTCGAGCTCCCGGTCGGCCGCGTTGTCGTAGGTCGTCCCCGTGCAGACGACCGTCGTCCCCGTCTGCACGAACGTGATCGTCCCGCGCAGGAAGTGGCCGGGGGTGCCGGTGTACCGGTAGGTCCCCGTCACGTCGACGACCGCCGCGGGGAGCTCCTCGCAGGCCCACACGGCGCCGGCGGGCGGGTCGTCCGAGGAGTTGCACGCGGCGAGGAGGAGCGCGAGGACGGCAATCCGGGGGGCCATGGCGCTCGGGAGCTTAGCAGGCGCCGCTCCCCTGTCACCGGATCTCGCGGAACTCCCCGCGGTTGGCCTCCGCGAGCCGCCGCAGGAAGTCGACGGCCGTGTCGGTCTCCGCGGGGTCCTCGTCCGGGCCGGTGCGGAGCCCGACGGCATGGATCCGGACCGGGCGCCGCGCGGTCTTCCGCCGCACCTCCGCGAGGATCTGCTCGGGCTCGGCATAGGTCTTCCCCTCGTACGAGCAGCGGTAGGGCGTTCCGTCCGTGAGGAGGACGATCGCGTCGGGGGCGAAGGGGCCGTCCAGCGCGGTCATGAGCGCCCCGTAGGTGTTCGTCGGGCCGGCCGGCTTCTGGGCGAGGAGCGCCTGCACCGCCGCCTCCGCGTGCGTGCGGTCGCCGGAATCCAGCTCGTCCGCGGGCCACGGCCTCACGTCTCCGGAGAAGGCGAGGACCCGGAACCGCGCCCCCGGCGGAAGCGTCCGGACGGCGCGGTCGAGCTCCCTCGCCGCGTAGGCGAGGCGGGTGAAGCCCGCGTCGTCGACCGTC
>JAKLKT010000622.1 GCA_023150495.1 Planctomycetota bacterium | reverse complement strand
CGAGGCCGGCGAAGACGAGGTCCCGCTCGAGGCGCTCCGCGTCGAGCGTTTCCCCGGGGCCCAGGTCCCGGTACGCCGCCGCAAGCACCCTCAATGCTCCCTTCGCCATCGCGGCGCTGCGTTCGAGGATCCTGTCGCGGTCGGCATCGCGCATCGGCAGCACGCCGTCCGGGCCGAGCAGCGCCGTGCATCGGGCCAGCAGCTCCTCCGGCGCGCCCTTGACGAGGGCCCGTCGCGCCTCGCCCCGTCGACGCACGACGGTCATCCGCTTCCGATCCGAGTCGAAGGGGACCTCCCCGACGCGCGGCGTCTCGGCCTCGAGCAGCTCCCTGCGGATCCCGCCCTTGCCCGCGGCCGCGAGGAGCGCACCCTCGGTCGGGTCGCCGAGCACGCGCCACGCGCCGTCCGCGTGGACGAGGTGCGCGTCATTGCAGCCCGCGAAGACGGTGAGCAGCTCGCGAAGCTCGTCCCGCGCCGGCTCGGCGCCGTCGGCGAGGATCGCCCCCTCGGGCGCGTACCCCTCCCCGCTCACGTCGAAGGCGTGGTGCGCCGTCTCCAGGCGCCGCACCGTCATCTCGCCGACGGTGAGCGTCCCGGTCTTGTCGGTGCAGATCACGTCCGCGGATCCGAGGGTCTCGACCGCCGGCAGCCTGCGAACGAGGGCGCGCCTCTTCGCCATACGCCACACGCCGACCGAGAGGGCGATGGTGACGACCGCCGGGAGACCCTCCGGGACCGCCGCCACGGCGAGGCTCACGGACGTGAGAAGAAGCTCGAACACGTCGATGCCGCGGAATACGCCCAGGAGGAACACGAGCGCCACGATCCCGAGCGCTCCCCAGACGAGCACCCGGCCGAATGCCTGGAGCCGGCTCTGGAGCGGCGTGGTCGCGTCTCCGGCCGCGTCCTCGAGCATCCCGGCGATGCGGCCGATCTCGGTGCCCATCCCTGTCCCCGTCACGACGGCGACCGCCCTGCCCGCGCCCACCGAGGTCCCCATGAAGACCATGTTCCTGCGCTCGGCGAGAGGGGTGTCTTCGCCGTCGAGCCGCGCCGGGTCCTTCCCCGCCGGCTCCGATTCCCCGGTGAGCGGGGCCTCCACGGTCGTCAGCGCGACCGCCTCCAGGAGGCGCGCGTCCGCGGGCACGACGTCGCCCGCCTCCATCTCGACCACGTCGCCCGGCACGAGCGCCGCGGCCGGGACCGTGAGGCTCTTCCCTCCCCGGCGCACGCGGGCGCGCGGGGCGGTCATCCGCCGCAGCGCGGCGAGCGACCGTTCGGCGCTGTACTCCTGGTAGAAGCCGATCGCCGCGTTGAGCACGACGATCGCGAGGATCGCGATGGCGTCCGCCCACTCCCCCACGACGCCGGAGACCCCCGCGGCCGCGAGAAGGAGGACGACGAGGAGGCTCCGGAACTGCTCCAGCAGCAGCGTGACGGGTCGGACCGGGGCCTCCTGCCGCAGCTCGTTCGCGCCGTGGTCGGCGAGGCGGCGGGCCGCCTCCTCGGGCTCGAGACCTGCAGGCGACGTGCCCTGACGTGCAAGCGTCTCCTGGGACGAAAGCGCGTGCCAACGCGGGGCGCCCGTCATCGCCCTTCCCTCTCTTCGGCACGGCGCTGAGGCGTGCGAGTGTCCTCGCTCGCAGCAGGCGCCGCCTGGGCGCAGCAACCCGGGCAGCCAACGGTCTGCCGCGTGCCCGGTTCTTCGTGCGACGCGGGATCGTGCGCGAGGGACCCGGACGGAGGAACCGGCTGGGGCGGCGGCGCCTCGCCGGTGCGCTCACTCCAACGAGCGCCCGCGACGAGCCCCCCGAAGAGCGCCGCGATCACGAGCGCGGGCACGAGGATCCGGCGCACGGGATCCCCGGAGGCCGGCGCGGCCCCTTGCGAGGCGCCTTCGCAACCGCGCGACCGTCCCGAGTCCGCCGTGCTCACCGGTGCGCCCCCCGCCCCCAGCCGGAGTAGAGGGCCTTGGCCGCGATGATCAGACGGTGCAGCTCGTGGGTGCTCGCGCGCTCGGGATCGATCTCGCAGGCCCTGGAACGACTCGCCATAGAGGTAGCGCGTTCCCGGGTGATCCGGGGTAGGGCACGGCCACTGAATCCCACCTTCCGCCTCGAGCCGCCCGTAGTTGATGCCGCGAACCTGGGGGGT
>JAKLKT010000621.1 GCA_023150495.1 Planctomycetota bacterium | reverse complement strand
CGGCCGCGCCGAGCGTCGGGTCGTTCTTCCGGACCCCGAACCCCTCGAGCGTCGCCACGCGGAAGTGCTCCTTGAGCATCCGCGAGGCGGTCGCCTCCGCGACGACCCAGTCCGGCACCTCGTGCGGCGTGATCCCGGTCATCCGCGCGAGCGAGGTGACGAACTCCTCCTCCTGCGCGATCCCCGCGGCCGGCAGGAGCACCTCGGCCGGCCGGATCCGCGCGATCGCGTCGAGCGCCTCCTCGCGCGGCACGTCCTCGACGAAGAAGCGCCCCGTCGAGATCTCCGCCCACGCGAGCCCCGCGCGCCGCGGCGTGAGCGCGCACGCGAGGAGGTAGTTGTGCGCCTTCTCGTCGAGGACCGACTCCTCGGTCAAGGTCCCCGGCGTGACGATCCGAGTCAGATCGCGGTCCACGAGCCCCTTCGCCTGCGCCGGGTCCTCCATCTGGTCGCAGATCGCGACGCGGAACCCCTGCCCGACGAGCCGCCGCAGGTAGCCGTCGACCGAGCGCACGGGCACGCCGGCCATCGGCACGTCGCCCTCCTTGCTCCTCGACGTGAGCGTGAGCCCGAGCGCGCGCGCGGCCGTCTTCGCGTCCTCGAAGAAGAGCTCGTAGAAGTCCCCCATGCGGAAGAAGAGGAGCGCGCCGGGCGCCTTCGCCTTCGCGTCGAGGTACTGCCGCATCATCGGGGTCTCGGCCATGGGAGGGGCGAGCCTACCGCCGTCGGCGGACATCCGAACGAAAAAAGCGCGGACCGCGATGTGCGTAACCTGTTGATAGCCTGTGAGTTGTGGAGGGGGCGCGGGGGAGGGTGTCCCCACGGGGACGATCATGGGCTAAAACTATGGAGAGCGTTCCCATCCATCGGCTTCAGGAGTAGACCCATGCGCACGTTCGCAATCCTCGGCTTCTCGCTCGCCATGCTCTTCGCGCTTCCGCCCAAGGTCGAGGCGGGCGGGTGATGCGGCGGCGGCGCCGCGGGGGTCGCCCGCGGCAAGGCGAGCATCAGCGCGAACCCGGCGTTCCAGATCCGCTGGCGCGACGTCACGAGCGTCGCCCAGGAGATCACGACGGGGATGACCGAGGAGCAGTCGGCGAAGGCGTCGCGCGCCGAGCGTCCGCTCTTCGTCTTCATCCACGACGCCGACGCGACGACGGGCACCGAGGACGACAAGGCATTCCAGGACGAGCGCGTCGCGGTCGGGGCGCGCTTCTTCGACTGCGTCCGCATCAGCAAGGCGGACGCCGCGGAGGACCGCCTCCTGAAGCCTCACGTGGCGAAGGCCCCGATCCTCGTCTTCCTGCGGCCCAGCTACGAGGTCGCCGCGTCGCACCCGGCGCGCTTCAACGCGAGCAAGATCTTCGACGCGATGTGCGTCACGATGAAGAAGGACTACAAGAACAGCGTCGACGCCGTCCTCAAGCAGCAGCGCGAGATCGAGAAGGACCGCGCGGCGCTCGAGCGGGACCGCGAGAAGCTCGCGAAGCTCGAGGAGGAGTCGAAGGGCTCCGCGAAGGCCGACAAGATGCGCGGTGAGATCTCCGCCGCCGAGTCGGCGCTCGCCGCCCGCGAGGAGACCCTCTACAAGCTCGAACCGAGGGACGAGGGCAAGACCTCCTAGGATAGTCCCGCGATTTCCCGGCTTCCAACGCCGCGCCTCCGGGCGCGGCGCTTTTTTTTGTCCGGGCGTGGCGTATGATTCCTGTGCCGGACGCGTGTCCGCCACATGTGGACGGCGTACATGCGCTCTTTAGAGCGCAGGCGGCGACGGTCGCTGGCGGGCGACAGGTCGCCGCTCTTTTTTTCGGTCCGCCGGGGCCCGAAGGGGGACAGCCTCGCCGGTGCCCCGCGGGGCCGAAGGCGGGCCTCCCCTCCCTCCCGACCCTCCCCGGCCCGCTTCGAGACCGCTCGCGCACCAAGCGGGCTAAACCGGGACTGGTCACGCTCCTCGGCTTCCCGACGGATGACACCGTACTCGTCCATGACGACCGCACGATCTACCGGCTCCGCTTCGGCAGCGACGAGAAGGAGGAGATCTGGCGGGTCAGATAGACCGACATGAGCTGGCGTATTTCCGTACACGTGGTATGGTTTTCCATATGAAGACCACGCTCAACATCGAGGACTCGGTCATGAAGGCGCTGAAGGAGGAG
>JAKLKT010000620.1 GCA_023150495.1 Planctomycetota bacterium | reverse complement strand
GCCCGGGCCCGGCCCTGGCCCCGGACGCAGCGGCGGCGGCGGCGCCGGCCCCGGCGGTCGCGAGGGCGAGCGCAAGGAGGACCAGGAGCGCGACCGGCTCGGGCTCCGGCAGGCGCGCGTCCAGGAGGCGCGCATCGAGTACGCGAAGCGCGAGCGCCAGTCCACGTTCGCCGACGAGGCCGCGCGCCGCGCGGCCGAGACGCTCGATCGCATCCTCCGCAGCTCGATGGAGTGAGCCGTGCTGCGGCACGCGGCAGCGCTGGGCTGTCTGGCCCTCGTCGCGACTTTCGCGGTCGCGGACACGACCGTTTCCCCCGAGGCGCGCGCCCTCTTCGAGAAGGCCGAGATCGCGCGCGAGGAGGGCCGGCTCGCGGAGGCGGCCGACTTCTACAAGCAGGCGATCGAGCTGCACCCGCTCTACGAGGAGGCCCACGCCGGCTACCTGGCGGCGCTCCGCGGGACCGGCGAGCTCGGCACCGCGGTGCCCCTCTACGCGGGTCTCGTCGCGAAGCACCCGGACTCGGCCGAGCTGAAGGCGTTCGAGGCCTCCGCCAAGGAGCCCGGCGCGGCCGTCGCGGCGCTCGACCCGCTCTCGAAGCAGCACCCGGCGAGCTTCCGCGTGCAGCTCGAGTACGCGCGGGCGCTCCTCTATGCGCAGCGGCTCCCCGAGGCGGAGGCCGCCCTCAAGGCGGCGCTGAAGCTCGATGCGGCCTCCTCCGTCGCGCGCACGCTCCTCGGCGACGTCTACTTCGCCGACGGCAAGCTGCCCAAGGCGCGCAAGGAGTACGAGGGTGTGCTCGAGACCGACGTGAGCTCCGTCCCGGCCCAGCTGCGCCTCGCGCTCGCGCTCCACCGGATGGGCAGCTCGGCCGACGCCGTGACGCTGCTCTCGCGGATCCTCGCCGACGACAACTTCCCGCGCCTCGCCGCGGGCCACTGGCTGATGGCGGTGATCCGCTCGGAGACGGACCAGATCGACGAGGCGCTGAAGTCGATCGACAGGCTGCTCGCGGTCGACGTGGACGACTACGACGGCCTCATCGCGAAGGGGCTCCTGCTCCTCAAGAACAAGCCGATGGATGCCACGGCGGTCTTCCAGAAGGCAGTCGAGAAGTACCCGAAGAGCAGCGACGCGCTCTTCTGCCTCGGCTGGGCCTTCGAGAGGGCCGCGGACGCGCCGGAGATCCAGAGCGCGGCCAAGCAGGAGCGGCTCGCGAAGGCGGCGGAGGCGTACGAGAAGTGCGCGTCCATGGATCCGGGCGTCCGTCCCCGCGACTCGCTCGGCTT
Source organism: Planctomycetota bacterium (assembly GCA_023150495.1). GTDB lineage: Bacteria > Planctomycetota > PLA2 > PLA2 > PLA2 > PLA2. The sequence goes on along the minus strand of JAKLKT010000620.1, from coordinate 874 downwards.
CGTCTACCTGCTCACGAATAAGCACGCCGAGGCGACGAAGGAGTTCCGGCGCGCGACGGACATCGACCCGAAGTTCCCGCCCGCGCACAACAACCTCGGACTCGCCTCGGACATGGCGGACAACCGGGCCGACGCGAAGAACCGGTACCAGATGGTCCTCGACAAGGTCGACAAGGAGAACGTCCGCGCGCGCGTGATGCTCGCGCTCGACCTCTGGCTCGACGGCTCCGCCGCGAAGGCGATCAAGGAGCTCGAGAGGGTCGTCAAGGATGCGCCGAACGACGACCTCGCGTGGACCTTCCTCGGCGACGTCTACTACGACGCCAACAAGGTCGACTCGGCGATCAAGGCCTACAAGAAGGCGTCGGAGCTGAACGAGAAGAACTTCTACGCCTGGTTCCACATGGGGCGGGCGTACGAGGACGACAAGCGGAAGTACGAGGAGGCGGAGCGCTGCTACCAGAAGGCGATCCAGGTGCGCGCCGACCCGCCGGCCGAGATCTTCCTGCGTCTCGGCATGCTGCACGATGTCGGAGCGCTCGACAATCCCGAGAAGGCGATCCAGTACTACCAGGCGTTCCTCGACAACGGCGGCGACGTGAGCGGCGATTTCGCCTGGGTGCCGGGCCGGATCGAGGAGCTGCGCGAGCTCGTCGGCAAGAAGAAGTAGGGCCGGGCTCGGGGGACGTCGCAGCCACCGGCCTTCGGGTTCCCCGCGGCTGAGGAGCGGCCTTCCGAACGGGCCCCGGATGCCATCTCCTCTCCGGCGGCCGGCGGCGGCAAGGCGGGCGGGCCCGGGGGGGTAGCCCGACGCTGCGGCACGCGCGCGCCGCGTGACGTAGCCGCGCGCCGGGACCGCTTGCGCCTCGCGGGT
>JAKLKT010000619.1 GCA_023150495.1 Planctomycetota bacterium | reverse complement strand
GGCCCCTGCCCCCGGGCCCCCCTCATGACCGACTCCAGGGGGGTCGGGATCCTCGGCGTGCCCCTGGACCTCGGCGCCGGGCGCCGCGGGACCGACATGGGCCCTTCCGCCATCCGGTTCGCCGGGCTCGCCGAGCGTCTTCGCCGGCTCGGCGTGGCGGTCCACGACCACGGCTACGTCGCGGCGGCCGCGCCGGAGACGCGCGTGCCCGGCGACGAGCGCCTGCGCTTCGGGCGGGAGATCGTCCGCACGTGCCTCCGCCTGCGGGACCGCGTGAAGTGGATCCTCTCCTCCGGCGAGACGCCCGTGATCCTCGGCGGCGACCACTCGATCGCGATGGGGAGCGTCGCGGGCACCGCGGCGCACGCGGACGGCAGGATCGGCCTCCTGTGGATCGACGCGCACGCCGACCTGAACACGCCCGAGACGTCGCCGTCGGGCAACGTGCACGGGATGCCGCTCGCGGTCCTCCTCGGCAAGGGGGACGCGGCGCTGCTCGCCATCGGCGGGAGGAAGCCGGTGGTCTCGGCGCGCCATGCGGCGCTGCTCGGCGTGCGCGACGTGGACCCCGGCGAGCGGGAGCTCATCCGGGAGCTCGGCCTCGCGGTCTACACCATGAAGGAGCTCGACGAGCGCGGCACGAGCACGTGCATCCGCGAGGCGCTCGCGCGGGTGACGAAGGGCACGAAGGGGTTCCACCTCTCGTTCGACATGGACGTGCTCGACCCCGAGTATGCGCCGGGCGTCGGCACGCCGGTGCCGGGCGGCCTCACCTACCGCGAGGCGCACCTCGCGTGCGAGCTCGTCGCGGAGACGGGCAGGCTGCTGTCGATGGACGTCGTCGAGGTGAACCCGATCCTCGACGAGAGGAACCGCACCGCGGACCTCGCGGTGCAGCTCATCCTCTCCGCCCTCGGCAAGCGGATCTACTGATCCGCCTACGCCCGCTCGAAGACCTCGTCGAGGTTCATCGTGCGGAACGTGCGGTCGATGAACTCGGGCACGTTCGCGAGGCGGAGCGCGCGGTCGTCGTCGTCGAGCCGGTCCTGCGTCGATACGATGAGGCCGATGCCGAGCGTCGACAGGAAGGTGACGCCGCCGAGATCGAGCACGACGTCGCCGTCGCACCCCTCGATGGCCTCGTCGAACGACGCCTTGAGCTCCAGGACGTCCGACTGGTCCAGCTCCCCCTCGAACCGGATCCAGCGCGTCGTTCCACGATCCGCGACCGACAGTTTCGCCATACGTTTTTCCGCCCGAACCTCATCGGAAAGCCGCGCCCCGCCACTTGAATCGGGGCGGCAGCGTGCCTAGGACGGCGGCTTCCCGGGGGCGACTCCGGGGGGCGGCGGGGGCGGCCGGGGCGGCCGCCGCGGCGGGCCGCTACCCGCCGGACTTGAGCTTCTCGATCTTGCCGATCTCGGATTGGGCCCGGCGCACCCAGACGTCGATCCCGAACTTCTCGACCACCTTCCGGTAGACGAGGATCGCGTCGTCGTAGCGCTTGTTCTTGATGAGCCGCTCCGCCTCCGCCTCGCGGCCCCGGTAGACGGACTCCGCAAGCCGGTCGATCTTGCCGAGCTCCTCGTCGCGGAGCTGCTCGTACGTCACGAGGTCTCCCGCGGGGAGGATCGCCTCGCGCTCCGTCACGAACCGCTCGACGGTCTCCTTCGCCTCGCGGAAGGCCCACTCCTTCCTGTACTCCTCCGACCGAGCGACCGCCTCCTCCCAGTCCTTCCGGAGCCGGCCGCCGCCGGCGAGCAGCTCGGAAGCCGGCTGCGGCGTCTTCAGCGCGAACCAGGCGGGGTACTCCTTCTTCGCCGCCTCCGACGACTCGGTGCCGGCGTAGGTCTCGCGCAGCTGCCGCATCAGCGGGTGGATCTTGTCGGGCCCGCTCTCCAGCGTGTGGCCGCGGTTGTACGAGAGGATCAGGAGCTGGACCTTCGCGTAGATCTTCCTCGCCTCCTGCTCGCGGACGTTCTTCTCGAGGGCGCCCTTGCGTTCGCGGAGCTCGGCGAGGCGCCGCTCGATCATCATGTAGTCGTCGTAGTCCGGGTCGCCGTACTGCTCCATGTACTGGATCGCGCCGCCGTAGTCGCCCTGCTCGACCAGCTTCTCCGCCCGCACGAGCACGGTCTTGTTCGGGGAGCCCCCCCCGACGAG
>JAKLKT010000618.1 GCA_023150495.1 Planctomycetota bacterium | reverse complement strand
GCCGCGCACGCCGCCGCCGGCGCCCCTCGGGCCGCCCGACGTCGCCGAGACCGCGACGGAGGCGACCGACCTGCCGCCGGCGAACGCCGAGGACGAGACGGCGACCGACGCGGAGGCGCCGAAGCCGCCGCCTCGCCCGGCGTCGCCGGACGACACGATGGCCGACTGACAGGAAGAGGGGGGGCGCGGGGGGGAGGTAGACTGCGCGGCGGATGGACGCGCGCCTCGAGCGGCTGCTCGCTTCCGCGCCCCCCTACCCCCGCCGCATCGTCTGCCTGACCGAGGAGACGACCGAGATCCTCTACCGGATCGGCGCGGGCGACCTCGTCGTCGGCATCTCGGGCTACACGGTCCGCCCGAAGGAGGCGCGGGGGAAGCCGCGCGTCTCCACGTTCCTCGACGCGGACTTCGGGAGGATCCTCGCGCTCGAGCCCGATCTCGTCCTCGGCTTCAGCGACCTCCAGGCGGACCTCGCGAAGGAGCTCGCGAGGCGGAGCGTGCCCGTCGTGCTCTTCAACCAGCGGTCGATCGCCGAGATCCTCCAGACCGTGCGCGTGGTCGGCGCGATCGCGGGCCGCGCGGAGGCGGCGGACGCGCTCGCACGCGAGCTGGAGCAGGGTCTCGACCATCTCGCCGCCGGAGCGCGCGCCCTCCCCCGCCGCCCGCGCGTCTTCTTCGAGGAGTGGCCCGACCCGCTCATCTCGGGCATCCGCTGGGTCTCCGAGCTCGTCGAGTTGGCCGGGGGCGAGGACGTCTGCGCGGAGAGCCGCGCGGGCAAGGAGGCCAAGGGCCGGATCTTCGACCCCCTGGAGGTCGCCCGGCGCGACCCCGAGGCCGTGATCGCGAGCTGGTGCGGGAAGAAGGTGAAGCGCGATGCGATCCGCGGCCGGCCGGGGTGGGACGATGTCCGCGCCGTCCGGGACGACCAGATCTACGAGATCCGGAGCGCCGTCATCCTCCAGCCGGGCCCCGCGGCGCTCACGGACGGGGCCCGGGAGCTCTCCCGGATCGTCGCGGCGGTGGCCCGGGGCGAGCGGCTCCCCGCCTGGCGCGACGGCGAGCCCCGCCGCGCCGAGCCTCCCCCCCGCCGCCCCCCCTCGTCGTAGAGGCTCACCGCGCGACGATTCCCCGCCCGGGAGGCCGCTTCGGGGTCAAGCCGGACCCCCTCGCGGTCGAAAAGTAACCGGGGAACGTCCCAAATGGCCGGGGCGCGGGTAATGGTCGTCGAAGACGTGCGCCACATGGCGCACTTCGTGAAGCGCAGCCTCGAAAGGGCTGGGTACGAGGTCCATGCCGTGCACCACGGGGACGAGGTGCTGCCCGCGATCGAGAAGTTCGAGCCGCGCGCGGTGCTCCTCGACCTCGTGCTGCCCGGGAAGTCGGGCCTCGAGATCTGCCGCGCGCTCAAGAACGACCCCCGGCACAGGAAGCTCCGGATCCTCATCGTGACCGGCCACTCCTTCGACGACGCGAGCGCGGAGGAGATCCGCGACGCCGGCGCCGACTGCCAGTTCACGAAGCCCGTGAGCCCCGTGAGCCTCCGCGCGAAGCTCGTCGAGCTCGGGGTCCACCCCGACGGCAGCGGCGAGCCGGAGGCCGCGCAGAGGGCCGCCGCCCCGCGCGGCACGGAGGTCGCCTCGTGACCGCGACGCTGACGCCTTTCCATCGCGCTCTCGAGAACCTCCTCTCCCCCCTGCCCCCTCACCTCCCCCTCGGCGTGCGCCTGCGCGAGTCCGAGGCGTGGCTCCGCGAGCCGCCGCACGGCGCGGAGCTGAATCGCATGTGCTCGGCGAACGGGTCGCTCGGCATCACGCTCTGCGTGCCGAAGGGCTCCGAGGCGCTCCTCGACCTCGGCGAGTCCCTCGTCGCCGCGGCCGCGCGCCTCGCCGACCTCGAGGAGCAGCGCGAGGGGCTCTGCGAGGAGCTCGCGACGAGCTACGAGAGCCTCTCGGCGGTCTTCGACATCGGCGGCGACCCCGCGCTCCTCCTCTCGCCGGCGCGCGCGCTCGCGAAGGTGCTCGATCACGCGGTCGCCTTCGAGCCCGGCCTCGAGGGGGCGATCTGGCTTGTCCAGGAGGAGGGCCTCGAGCCCTCGCAGTGGCGCACGGGCGAGCCGCCCGTGGCACGCGACCCGGGCCACGGGATCGTCGGCCGCGTCCTCCGCG
>JAKLKT010000617.1 GCA_023150495.1 Planctomycetota bacterium | reverse complement strand
GCCGCGTGATCTGCAGGACGCCCATCTGCGCGTCCACCAGCTCGCCGAGGTTGCCGCCGGCGCTGCCGACGATCTGCTCGGCCCGCGTGCGGGCGTCCGCGGCCGCGAGGCCCATCAGCTCGACCTTCAGCCCCGCGAGCCCCGAGTAGTGGTACTCGGGCGCGGAGGAGACCACGAGCAGCCCGTCCCCGACGAACCGCGTCACCTCGCCCGCCGCGGCGGCCACCCGTTCGAGGGCGCCGCTCGTCACCGTGATCCAGCGCTCGAGCTTGTAGCCGGTCACCTCGCGCGTGGCGTAGCCGTGGTCGTCGTGGCGGTAGTAGGTGTCCGTGTCGATCGCGCCCACCTCCATCTCGGATTCCGGGAACCCCTTCTCCCGGAGGAACGCGCGCACGCGCTGGAACGCCTGGTCGAGCCTCTCGTACGCGTCCTTGAGCGCCGGCGCCTCGCCGCGGACGCCGATGCGCCACGCGGCGGTGTCGGAACGCACCCGCTTCACCGCGAGCCCCTTCACCTCGAGCGTCCTCCGCTCGCGCACCGTGTCCTCGCCGCGGCCGCGATAGGCGCGGGCTGCGACGGCCACGCTGACGACGAGGCTCACGGCGCCCGCGAGCGCGAGGACGGCGAAGGGGCGGAAGAGGTCGGTGCGGATCCGGTACTCCACGGCGGGGTCTCCGGAAGGGCACGCGGGCGGCGGGAGCTTCAGGCTACCGTGGATCGCGCCGCCCGCAACCGCCTTGTCCCCCGAAGCCCCCCGGACTCACGGGCCGGCGGGGTTGTCGACGACAAGCTCGGGCACGACCGCCCAGAGGATCGCCCACTGCGTGCCCCGCCGCTCGAGGCAGATAACCCCCGCCTGGCGGAAGTGCACGACGTCCGCGCCCGCGTCGCCGCTCACGAGGAATGAGGCGAGCCGGTTCAGGTGGGGGAGGTGCCCGACGAGCATCAGGTCGCCGGGGGCGCTGTTCGCCGCCTCGGCCGCGGGATCGATCTCGTCGGACGGCCCGAGCCCCTCGACCTCGCGGAGCGGGGGCGTCGCGAGCGCGCGCGCGAAGATCTCGGCCGTCTGCTTCGCCCGCGCCTTCGTCGAGTGGAGGATCTCCGCCGGGCGCGCGCGGCCGGTCGCGGCGAGCCAGCGGGCGACGCGACGCGCGGTCTCCCGGCCGGCCGGCGTCAGGGGTTGTTCGGGGTCGAGGTCGCCCGGGACGGCCTCGGCGTGCTGGACGAGATAGACGCGCATGCGTTCGGTGGGCCCACTAGGATGTTGCCGATGGCCGCTCGACGCAAGAGAAAGGTGGAGCCTTCCTCCCGGGGGCTGTCGGCAAGGCAGGTCGGGCTGGGGACGCCGCCCGCCAGGGTGAAAGCCCTCGTGGAGGAAATCGGGGGGGACGGGGGGGCGGTCCTCGCGACGTACCGCGACCCGCTCGGGGAGGCGTGGCAGGTCCTCGCCGCCCTCCCGATCGAGAAGGTGCGGGCGACGCCCTACCAGCGGGACCTCTCCGAGGCCCACGTGAAGCGGCTCGCGAAGGCGCTCGAGGACGTGGGGCGGTTCCTCGACCCGGTCATCGCGGTCCGCACGCCCGACGGCTTCTACGAGACCCCGAACGGCCGGCACCGCACCGAGACGATGCGGCAGATCGGGGCGAGGTCGATCGTCGCCCTCGTGATCCCGGAGGCGGAGATGGCCTTCAAGATCCTCGCCCTCAACGTGGAGAAGGCGCACAACGTCCGGGAGCGGTCGCTCGAGGCGATCCGGATGGCGAGGGAGCTCGCGCGGATCGACGACCGGCCGGAGAAGGAGTACGCCTCGGTCTTCGAGGAGCCGCAGTTCCTGACGCTCGGCCTCTGCTACGAGAGGAACGGGCGCTTCTCCGGGGGGGCCTACTCCCCGGTCCTCAAGCGGACGGAGGAGTTCCTCGGCGCGAAGCTGGGGGCGTCGCTCGGGAAGCGGGAGGGCCGGCGCGACCGGCTGCTCGCGCTCGACGAGGCGGTCGGGAAGGCGGTGAAGGCGCTCAAGGACCGCGGGTTCGAGAGCCCGTACCTCAAGAGCTACGTGATCGCGCGCGTGAACCCGCTGCGCTTCGTGCGCGGCAAGGCGGCGGCCGCGGACTTCGACGAGACGCTCGACAAGATGGAGAGATCCCTCGCGAAGTTCGACCCCGCGAAGGTGA
>JAKLKT010000616.1 GCA_023150495.1 Planctomycetota bacterium | reverse complement strand
CCGCGGCGTCGTCGCGATCCTGTGCGGCGCGAAGTCCAGCGGGAAGACGCAGATCGCGTACCGCATCATCGGCGCGACCACGACGGGCGGGACGCTCCCCGTGGACGGCGCGGAGGTGCGCGTGCCGCTCGGGCGCGTGCTCTACCTCGGGGCCGAGGACGCGCCCGAGGAGATCATCGTCCCCCGGCTCGTGGCGGCCGGCGCCGACCTCGGGAACGTGCGGCACCTCGACTACATCGAGAACCCGGAGGGCGTGCCGCACGTCCTCACGCTCCGGCACCACTGGGCCGAGATCGTCCGGCACGCCGAGGAGATGCGGCGCGAGGAGCGGGAGGAGGGGAAGGCCCCGCTCGCGGCGTTCGTCGTGGACACGCTCTACTCGCATTGCGGGTGCGACGTGAACAGCTCGGAGGAGATGTCCCCGGTAATGGGCCGGCTCCTCTGGTTCGCGGCCGAGTACGACGTCGTTGTTCTCGTCATCCATCATCCCGTGAAGATCGCTCACGCGCGGGCCTCGGCCGACGTCGCGGGCGCTACGTGCATCGGCACGATGGCGCGGATACAGCTCATGGCCGGCACGAACGAGGACAAGTCCCGTCGCGCGCTCTTCCACCTCGACTCGAACCTCGGGGCCGAGGCGCGTCCGCTCGGCTACCGCATCGAGGCCGCGACCGTGGAGCTCGACGGCGAGACGTTCGAGACGAGCCGCGTCGTGTTCACGGGCGGAACCGACTTGACGCTCGACGAGATCCGGCACCACCGGGCGCCGCGGGAGGACGCCGTGCCGGCGAAGGGGGAGGCGCTCCTCCGGGCCATGCTTTCCGGCGGCCCGCGGAAGGTGGAGGAGATCGAGGCCGGGTTCCGCAAGGCGGGCCTTACCGTTAAGTACGCGCTGGCCGAGGCGCGGAAGGCGCTCGGGTGCGTCTCGGCCCGCATCGGCCCGGCCGGCTGGCTCGCGCTCCCGGAGCACGGGGAGCGGCTCCTCGCCCTGAAGGCCGAACATGAAACACAAGGCGCTGGCGACGGGCGGAAGAATACGTACTAACCTCTTGACATACGTATAGGCAATACGTATCATCCCGGACATGGCTACCAGGCTCAATATCACGATCCCGGACGAGCTGTTTGAGCGGCTCGAGGCGTACCGGGACCGCATGAACATCTCGGCCGTCTGCGCCTCGGCCCTAGAAACGGAGCTCGTGACCATGGCGAAGCTGGCGAAGATCAAGAGGAAGGACCTACAGGACGCGGTGGAGCGACTCCGCAAGGAACGCGAGTCGGCGGCCGACACGTCGCGGCAACAGGGCCTCGGGGACGGCGTGGAGATGACGAAGGGCGGCAGCGTCGGCTACCGCAAGATCAAGTGGTTCGTGGCCGACGGCGAAGCTCGGGCGGACGCCTTCGATTTCCCCTCCGTCCGCGATCGGCTCTTCGCCGACGAGCTCATGCGCGACTTCGCGCGGGACACCGAGGACCCGCGTAACCCGACCCCTCCGGACGACTGGGATTCCTACTGGGACGGCTTCGCCGAGGGCGTGCTCAAGGTGTGGGAGGAGATCGGCGACGAGGTGGACGCATGAAAAGGCCGATCGGGGAGAGGCGGGTATTCTGGAAGAACCCGCTTGCGTCCGATCCGCAGCCGAAGCGGCAGGCGCGGTGGACGAAGATCCAGATCGTGCGGCGCGAGCCGGGGCCGGTGGAGTCTCATCCGGTCAAGGTGCGCCATGAGTGATGCGCGCAGGCGCAAGGGCACCGGCTCCGTGTTCTCCCGCGGCGGCTCGTTCCACTGCCGCTGGCGGAAGGACGGAGAGACGATCGACCGGAAGGCCGGCGACACGGAAGACGCGGCCGAGGCCGTCCTCGAAACCGTGGACGTCCTCGTAAGGCGCGGCGGGCTCCCGCTCATGGAGGCGATCGACCGCGCGCTCGGGCAGGACGCGGCCGAGGCGCTCGTGCCGAAACCGTTTCGCGCTGAAACGGTTTTGCCGCAGGCTGCGGCGAAACCCGACGGGCTCGCGTTCTCCTCGCTCCTCGACCTCTACCTCGCCGCGAGGAAGCGCGCGGGCGACTTGAAGCCCCGCACCCTCCAGACCGCCGAGGAGCGGATCCGCATCCTCAAGGCCGCCCCGTGGGCCTCGCGGCCCGTCGGCTCGTTCTCCCGGCGCGACGTGC
>JAKLKT010000615.1 GCA_023150495.1 Planctomycetota bacterium | reverse complement strand
GGGACCGGTCGCAGTCGCACCCGCCGAGCGCGCGCAGGATGTCGAGGCGCCGGTCGAACGCCTTCCACCCCTCCACCGGGCGGAGCTGCTGGTACTCGGTCCAGAGCCGCTTGGCGTCCTCCTCCGGGCCCGCACGGGCCGCGGCGCCGAGGAGGGCGAGGCAGAGGAGCGCGCGCCGAGGGCCCATTCGCACATCCTACGTCCCCTTCCCCGAAGCCCCTTCCCTTCCGTCCCCCCTGTCCCATATATTTCACGGGAACGGAGAAAAGAACCATGGGCAAGACACCCCCCGGCCAGACTCGCGAGAAGGTCTTCCGCTTCGTCCAGGAGAAGCTGCTCGAAGGCCGCCCCCCCACGATGGCGGAGATCCGGGACCATCTCGGCTTCCGCTCCGCCCAGACGGCGCGCGAGCACCTCGAGCGGCTCGCGCGCGACGGCCGCCTCGAGAAGATGCCCGGCGCGCGCGGATACCGCGTCGTCGGCGGGTCGCAGGCGATGGCGGTGCCCGTGGTGGGCCGCGTCGTCGCGGGCGGGCTCTCGTTCGCGGCCGAGGACATCGACGGGTACGAGGCCGTCGAGGGCGGCCACGGCCTCTTCGGCCTGCGCGTGCGCGGCCAGAGCATGCGCGACGCGGGGATCCTCGACGGCGACCTCGTCCTCGTGCGGCAGCAGGCGACGGCGAAGAACGGCGACATCGTCGTCGCGCTCGTCGGCGACGAGGCGACGGTGAAGGTGCTCCACCGCGCGGGCAAGCGCGTCGAGCTCCGGCCGAGGAACCCGGCCTTCCGCCCGATCGTGCCGAAGGAGATGCGCATCCTCGGCAAGGTCGTCGAGGTGCGGAGGCGCATCACGTGAGCCTCCCCGCGCGCGCGGCGGGCCTCCGCCACGCGCCCTCGGCATGGACGCTCGAGGGGCTCTCGGGCCGCCTCGTCGAGATCTCGGGGGCCGAGGACTCGGCCGCGCTGACGGTCGCGCTCGGCCTCGTCCGGCAGGCGCAGCTCCTGGGCGAGCCCGCGGCGTGGGTCACGCCGGCGACGGAGACCTTCTTCCCGCCGGACGCGGCGGCGGGCGGCGTCGACCTCGCGGCGCTCCCGGTCGTGCGCGTGCCCGACCCGCGGGCGCTCCCGCGCGCCGCCGACCAGCTCGCGCGCTCGGGCGGCTTCGGTCTCGTCGTCGTCGACCTCGGCGCGGCGCGCCTGCCGCTCGCGGCGCTCTCGCGGCTCATGGGCCTCGCGGGAAGGCACGGCGTCCTCATCCTCTTCCTGACCGACAAGAGCGACCGCGCGCCGTCGATCGGGTCGCTCGTCTCGCTGCGCGGCCACGCGCGCCGGCGGCGGACGGGCCCCGACGAGTTCGCCTGCGAGGTGGCGGTCCTCAAGGACAAGCGGAGACCGCCCGGCTGGACGCACACGGAGGTGTGCGGCGGGCCGCCGGGGCTGATGTGAGGGGGGCGCGGGGGGAACGCACCCATGAGCCGCCTCGCCTGCGTCGAGATCCGCGACTTCCCGCTCCAGCTCCTGCTGAAGCGCGAGCCCGCGTTCCAGGGACGCCCCGCGGCCGTCGTCGAGGCGGACCGGCCGCAGGCGCGGATCCTCTGGGCGGACGAGCGCGCGCGGGCGTGCGGCATCCTGCCCGGCATGCGCTACGCCGCGGGGCTCGCGCTCGCCTCGGACCTCTGCGCGGGCGTCGTGACGGCGCGCGAGATCGAGGAGGGCGTCCGCGAGGTCGCGGGAAGGCTCCGCGCGTTCGGGCCTGATGTCGAGCCCTCGGACGGCGATCCCGGCGTCTTCCGGATCGGCAGCCGGGGCCTCGACCTCCTCTACCCCTCGCTGCGGCTCTGGGCGGTGCAGATCCGCGGCGCGCTCCTCGAGGCGGGCCTCCGCGCGGCCGTCGTCGTCTCGTTCCGCCGCTTCGCCGCCTACGCGCTCGCGCGCGCGCTGCCGGAGCCGCGCGCGTGGGTGCTGAGGACGCCGGAGGAGGAGCACGCGCGGCTGCGGCGCGTCCCGCTCGCGCGGCTCAACCTCCCGCCCGGCGCGCGCGACGCGCTCCTTTCCCTCGGCGTGCGGACGGTCGGCGACCTCCTGCGGCTGCCTCCCGCGGGGCTCCTCGATCGGTTCGGCGAGGAGGTCTTCCGCGTCTTCCGCGCGGCGTCGGGCGAGGACGACCTGCCGGTC
>JAKLKT010000614.1 GCA_023150495.1 Planctomycetota bacterium | reverse complement strand
CGATGCGGCGCCCGGTGTCGAGCGCGGCCCGCGTGGCCGCGATCGCGCCGGCTCGGTCCCCGAGGAAGCACGCCACGTGGCACGCGTGCCACCTCGCGGCGAGGCGGTTCACGTGGTCGTCGGCGAGGTCGGCGAGACGCCGCGCCTCCTCGATGCCCTGCCTCGCGACGTCCAGGGCGCCGGCGACGGCGGCGAAGCGGGCCCGCGCGAGGACCGCGGCGATGAGGCCGCGGAGGAAGCGGCTCTTGCGGAGCGTCGGCAGCGCCTCGTCCACGCTGAGCTGGGCCCCCTTGAGATCCCCCGCCGCGTAGCGCACGTCGGCCAGGTGGACACGCGTGAACGCCTCGTGAAGCCCGGCGCCCTCGACCGCGAACGTCCGGATGGCGGCGCCGAGCCGATCCTCGATGCCGTCGACCTTCCCGAGTTCGAGCGCGGCGAGCGCCCCGTTCACCTGGCTGATCGCGGCGTTCGTGGGACGGCCCACCATGGCGGAGATGCGGGCCGAGTCGGCGTAAAGCGCCTCCGCGTGGTGCCAGCGGCCCCGGCGCAAGGCCACCGATCCCAGCTGGTCCAGGGCGGAGGAGTGGCGCCCCAGCTCCCCGGTCCGGACGAAGAACGCGTCCGCCTCGAGGAAGCGGCGCTCCGCCTCGTCGAGGTCGCCCCGGTACTTGGCGATGCGTCCGAGCAGGTAGGAGGCGCGTCCCTTGTAGACCGGTGCGGAGACCCGCTCCGCGGCGTCCCGCAGGGCCTCGAGGTCGAGCCCGGCGAGGCCGCGCGCGTCATAGTGCGTCGCCGCGCGGAGGATGCGGACCTTGCATCCGAGCTCCGCGTCCCCGGTCGTCGCCGCGGCGTTCTCCAGCAGGTCGTAGATGCGCTCCGACTCCTGGGGCCGACCCAGGTCGCGGTGGGAGACGACGAGGTCCAGCAGGAGGTCCGCATGGAGCGCGGCGGACTCGGGGTCGAGGCGGTCCGCGGACAGTCCGGCGCGCCGGAGGAAGTCCACGGCCCGCAGGTGCTCCTGGCGCCGGAGCGCCTCCTGCGCCGCCTTCACGAAGTGGGGGCGGGCACGCTCCCCCTCGGCGGCCCCTTCCCAATGGAGCGCAAGCCGCGCCGCCGCCACGGGCCGCGTCGCCGCCCTCTCCTCGAGGAGCCCCGCGAGGCGGGCGTGCAGCGCCCGGCGCAGGGGCGGTGCGAGCTCCTCGTAGATCGCCTCCTGGAGCACCGCGTGCGCGAAGCGGTAGCCGTCCGCGCGCGGCAGGACGAGTCCGGTCCGGCGGTAGATCTCCTGGATCGAGCGGAGCACTTCGAGGAGCGGCAGGCCGGTCCCGGCCGCCACGCTCTCGCCGTCGAACGCGACGCCGTCGACCGCGGCGACATCGAGCAGCGACCTCTGGTCCTCGGGGAGGCCCGCGAGACGGGCGAGCGCGAGCTCGCGGAGGCGGTGCGGCAAGGCCGCGCGGGTCCATGCCGTGCCCGGCACGAGGAGGTTGCCTTCGAGCGCGACGGCGCCGGTGTCGCGGAGATGGCGGAAGAGCTCGATCGCGAAGAGGGGATTGCCCTCGGACGCGTCGAGCACGCGGCGCAGGACCTCGGGCGCGAGGCGCACGCCGCCTGCGCGCGCCTGGAGCAGCCGCGAGACGGCGTCGGCATCGAGAGGCCCGAGGCGGACCTCCTCGACGGCGTCGAAGTCGGGTGCCGGAGGAGGCGAGGAACCCTCCGTCGCGGACGCGACGCACAGGAGCACGGGAAGCTGCCGGAGGCGGCGGGACAGATCGGCGATGAGGCGCCAGTCGTCGGCGTTCGCGTGGTGGGCGTCGTCCACGAACACGCCGAGCGGCCGCTCCGTGGAGAGGCCGAGGAGCAGCTCCTCGAGGCCCCAGGAGACCTGCTGCCGGCTCTCGAGGGGGACCGGGCCGGTCCCCTCGAACAGCGTCCGGAGGAGCCCGGTCGCGGTGCCGAAGAGCCGCGACTCGATCTCGGCGAGGCCGCCCGGGCCCGGCCGCGCCGCGAGGTCGCGCAGGGCGGCGACGAGCGGGCGGAGCAGCCCCTCGATCGCCGTGACGTGCGCCTCCACCCAGCGGAAACCGAGGGACGTCGCGTGGGCCGCGAGGTCGGCGGCAAGCGAGCTCTTCCCGATCCCGAGCCCGCCCGCGAGGAGGACCGTCGTGCCCGCGCCGG
>JAKLKT010000613.1 GCA_023150495.1 Planctomycetota bacterium | reverse complement strand
TGACGGCGCCGTCACGCGATTGTCAAAATACCCCCCCGCGGGCACCCCCCCATCCAACCGCGACTATACTCGCGACCGGAGGTCACGGATGCGGATCGCGGGGCTGTTGCTTCTTCTTGCGATGACGGTCCTCGGCGGCGAGCCGCCGGGGGACTTCTTCGAGAACAAGGCGTTCGGCTTCAAGCTGCGCGTGCCGAAGGACTGGCGCGAGGTGCCGGCGCCCCACGCGTGGATCGCGAGCAAGCATCTCGGCAAGCGCGAGCTCGACGCGCAGCGCGGCAAGGAGTACTGGTCGCGCGAGGCGCCCGAGCTCTGGGTCGTCGCGTTCCCGCACGCGGCGGACGCGAAGGAGAACCCGTACGCGAGCTACCGCGACTTCCTCTCGCAGAACGACCAGTTCATCAACTTCTCCAGCGGATACGAGATCACGGAGGAGAAGGAGACGACGGTCGGCGACATGAAGGTCACGACCTACGACATCGTGGAGACGAAGCCCGATCGCGTGCCGCACCACGTCGTCGCGTGGGTCTTCCACTTCGACGACTTCGACTTCGCCGTGATGTTCAAGGTGTTCGAGTGGCACTACAAGGACTACGAGGCGTCGTTCCGCGGGTGCCTCAAGTCGTTCAAGCGGACCGACCGCACCGCTGCCGTCGCGGGCACCGGACCCGCCGCCGCGACGGGCACGCCCGCGACGCGCGCCGACATCCTGAAGCTGCCGAAGGAGCAGCGGGCCCGCGCCATGAAGGACGCCGTCGAGGCGGCGCTGCGCCGCGAGACGGACGCGCTTCCCGCGGGCTGGAAGAGCAGGCGCACGAAGAAGTTCCTCGTGCTCACGAACGCGAACGACAAGTTCGTGAGGGCGGCGATCGACCACGCGGAGGCGATCGCGGAGCACCTCGACGGGTTCTTCGGCCCCGCGGGCGCGGAGTACGTGCCGCCGTCGATCCTCCGCATCTTCGCGACGACCGAGGAGCGCTCCGCGTACACGCCGAAGGAGGGGAACGACCTCGTGCGCGAGGTCGCGATCGGCGCCGGCCACGGCTGGGAGAAGGACAACGCGTGGGAGGACCTCAACCGGAGCCTCTGGTCCGAGTGGCTCCTGATGCGCAACCCGAAGCTCGAGGAGATGCTGCCGGGCTGGTTCCGCGACGGGCTCAACAAGTACATGTCGATGCTCCGGACGAGCGGCAAGCGGATCAACTTCGCGAAGGACGACTGGGACCGCGACGAGATCCGGCTGCAGATCAAGCGCGGCGGCTACGAGGAGCTGCTCGCGCTGCTCTCGCGCGAGTTCACGGACATCGGCAAGCCGAACAGCGCGCTCCAGGACGAGGACCACAAGCGCCAGGTGCGCGTGGTCGTGCTCTGGCTCATGCGGCAGGGCAACGGCGGCAAGGCGAAGGACCTCGTGCGCGATCTCGTCCTCGGGGTCGCCGCGGAGATCGACCGCGTGGAGGCGGAGATCCTCGCGATGCCGGAGCAGAAGGACGTCGAGAAGCCCTCGATCGAGAGCAGGCGGGCGGAGATCCGGAAGAGCGCGTGGAACAACCTCCTCGGCGCATGGGACGAGGGGGACTGGAACCGGCTCACCAACGCGTGGCTCGGCTTCGCGAAGTAGGCGGGGATGGGGCGCGGGGAAGGGGTACACTCGAGGCAAGCGGAGGTCTCGATGCGCAGTCGCCTTCTCCTCGGGCTTCTCGTGCTCTCCCTCGCGCCCGGCTGCCGCGCCCTGGCGGGCGTCGCCACGTTCGTCGGCACGGTCGCGATCGAGGCCGCACTCGGCAGCGACGACGACTGGGGCGGCGACGACGGCTGCGAGCCGGAGCGCCGCCGCGACCGCCGCGCCCCGACGCCGAACCCGCGCCGGCCCGCGTCGCCGGACCGGTAGGGCGCATCAGGTGCGGGCGAGGAGTCTCGCGGCCGCGACGAGCGACTCCGCGATGAACCGCCCGGGCCAGAGGACGACGACGAGGAAGAGCAGGAACCGGTTCACGTCGTCGGAGTAGCGGAAGGGGTGGTCGAAGACGCCGCCGAGCCAGCCGACGTTCGTGAGCTCCGGGCGCGGATGCACGAAGTACGCGACGAGCAGATAGACCGCGGTGCCCCCCCATGCGAGGAGGCCCCCATGCATCGCGACGAGAACGTACGCCCAGAGCCCGAGGAGCGACGCGGCGAGGACGAGGC
>JAKLKT010000612.1 GCA_023150495.1 Planctomycetota bacterium | reverse complement strand
CGTCCGCCCGCACGCCGCGGCGAGGAGGCACGCGAGGAGCGGAAGCGCCCTCACGAGCCCCCCCCGCCGTAGCGCGCCAGGACGAAGGCGCGCGCCTCGTCCGCGTCCTTCACGCGGCCCTCGAGCTGAGCGTCCACGATCGCCTCCAGCATCGCCTTGAAGGAGGGCCCCGGCGCGAATCCCATGCCGATGAGGTCCCTGCCCGTGAGGAGGGGCTTCACCGGCGGGGGCTCGGCCTCGAGCTTTCTCCGCTCCTCGAGCGCGTAGGCGTGGACGGTCAGGTCGCCGTGGCACGCACCGCAGTCGAGCCGGTGGAGCTCCATGTGGAGCGGCAGGTCGTCGCGCAGGAGGAGCCGCCGGCGCTTCGCCTCCCGCATCTGCTTCAGCTGGGGCCAGTCCATGTGCCGGTCGACGAGGTCCGTCACCTGCCCGATCACCCGGTTCGGGTACCGGAGCCGCCTCAGGATCGCCTCCGCCATCTCCGCCCCCACCTGCGCGTGGCGCGGGAACGCCCATCGCCCCTCCTTCATCTCGAGCGTCGGCGCCTTGCCCACGTCGTGGAGGAGCGCCGCGAGCGCCACCTCCTCCCCCCCGCCGCGGTAGCCGTCGAGGAGCATCCGCGTGTGCGTGAGCACGTCCCCCTCCGGATGGAACCGCGCCGGCTGCGGGACGCCGTCGAGCGCGGCCACCTCGGGGAGGATCGCCTCGAGGAGCCCCGTGTCGAGGAGGAGCCCGACCCCCCGCCCGCCGCGGCCCGACAGGAGGATCTTCGAGATCTCGTCGCGCACGCGCTCGGCGCTCACGTCGGCGATCCACGCGGCCTGCTCGCGCACGGCGCGGAGGGTCTCCCGCTCGATCCGGAAGTCGAGCACGACGGCGAAGCGCACGGCGCGGAGCATCCGGAGCCGGTCCTCGCGGAACCGGAGCGCCGGGTCGCCGATCGCCCGCACGATCCGCGCGCGCAGGTCGTCCCGCCCGCCCACGAAGTCGATCACCTCGCCCGTCTCCGGGTCCTCGAACATCCCGTTCACGGTGAAGTCCCGGCGGAGCGCGTCGCGGCGCGCGTCGGCGAACCGCACGCCGGCGGGGTGGCGGCCGTCCGCGATCCCGAGGTCCTCGCGGAAGGTCGCGACCTCGACCTGCTCCTCCCCCTCGATCACGAGGACGACGCCGAACGCCGCGCCGACGGCGAGCGTCCTCCCGAAGAGCGCCATGACCTCCTCCGGCCGCGCGGAGGTCGCGATGTCCCAGTCCTTCGGCGGCACGCCGCGCAGGCGATCGCGGACGCATCCGCCGGCGAAGAGCGCCTCGTGGCCCTTCGCGCGCAGGCGGCCGGCGATCGAGACGGCGGTCTCCCTCGAAGGCACGGGGAGAGCGTATCAGGGGCCGTAACGGCGCCGCTCGAACTCCTCGGTGACCGGCCCGCCCCCCGCGCGCAGCTCCGGGGGCAGCGTCGCGAGGAACTCGCGCGGCGTCTCGACGCGCGAGCGGACGAAGCCCTTCGCGGCGCATTCGCGCAGCCACTGCGCGTAGAACGCGAGCGTGGCCCGTTTCCCGCCCTTCGGCGGGGTCACTTCGAGGGGGCTCCGGGGGCGGCGGCGGATCGCCGCCACGACCTGCGGCGCGAGGAGGAGGAGCAGGAGCGCGACCGCCGCGGCGGCGAAGGGCCACCCGGCGACGTTCTCCTCGATCCAGTCGAAGACGCGCTCCTGGTCCTCGGGGCCATACGCGAAGGGGTCGCGCCAGTCGAGGAGCGATGGCTCCTCCCCCCCGGGCCCCCCCGCCTCCTCACCGGACGGCTCCTCCGCGGGCTTCTCGGGGACCTTCGCCTCCGTGTCCGGCGGCGTGAAGTCGAGCGGCACGAACCCGACGCCCCGGCACGGCACCTCGACCCAGGCGTGCGCGTTCGACAGGCGCGCGAGGTACCTGCCCGGGCCGAGCCTCTCGGAGAGGCGGAGCCCGCCGGCGACGCGCGCGGGCACGCCCATGAGCCGCAGCATGAGGCATGCGGTCGTCGCGAACATCTCGCAGTCGCCTTCGCGGCGCTCGACGAAGGCGGCGAGCGGGTCGGCGGCCGCGTCGATCTCCGGCGGGAGCTCCAGCATGTACCGGAAGCCGTTCCCCTCGAAGTACTCCGCGATCGCGGCCACGGCGCCGGCGAGGCCCGGGCGCGCGGCGGGCAGCTCGGGCCG
>JAKLKT010000611.1 GCA_023150495.1 Planctomycetota bacterium | reverse complement strand
GCAAGTCGTTCCTGCGCCGGTGTTTCCGGCGGCCTCGTAGGTCAACCGTTGGCCTGTAAACCTGTCGCCGCGGTGGGGGAGGATGGGGGGTCGATGCGGGGGGGCCCGTCCGCCCGCAGGACGGAAGATGGTGAGCCTCAAGGACCTGCCCATCCGGCACAAGGTGCTGATCGTGGCGCTTCTGCCCCTCGCCACGGGGCTCCTCCTCGCGTGCGCCGTCTACACGATCAAGGAGACGGGGGCGTCGCGCGACGACCTCGCGACGAACCTCTCGGTCCTCGCGAAGATCGTCGGCAAGAACGCCGCCGGGACGATGACGGACGAGTCGGCCGCGCTGAAGCTCCTCGAGACGCTCGGCGCCGACACGCACCTGCTCGCCGCCGCCATCTACGACCGGGACGGCAAGGTGATCGCGCGGTTCGACTACCGCCGTGCCGACGCCGCCGAGGTCCCGCCGCTCCGCCGCGGGGACACCGTGATGGGGGAGGACAGCCTCGCCGTCTACCGGCCCATCGTCCACGAGGGGAAGGAGATCGGCCACGTCTACCTCGCGTCGGACCTGAAGCTCCTCGAGGACCGGCTCTCCCGCTACCTCGGCGTCACCTTCCTCGTGCTCGCGGTCGCGGGGCTCGTCGCGTTCTTCATCGCCATGTACCTGAGGCGGTGGATCTCGGTGCCGCTCCAGCGCGTGCGCGCGCGGCTCGAGGCGATCGCGCGCGGCGAGGCGGACCTCACCCAGCGGATCGAGTCGGAGGGCAAGGACGAGGTGGGCGACCTCGCCCGCTGGTTCAACACGTTCGTGGACGCGCAGCGGGGCCGCATCCTCGCGATCGCGCAGAACTCGCAGCTCCTTGGCGCGTCGTCCGACCAGCTCGCGACCGTCTCCGAGCAGATGAGCGCGAACGCGGAGGAGACCTCCACGCAGGCGAACGTCGTCCTCAACGCCTCCGAGCAGGTCAGCGGCAAGCTCCAGCGCGTCGCGACCGCCGCCGAGCAGCTCCACGCGTCGATCCGCGAGATCGCGAAGAGCGCGGTCGAGGCGGCGCAGACCGCCGGCTCGGCCGTCGGCGAGGCGGAGACGGCGGGCAAGACCGTCGCGCGGCTCGGCGAGAGCGGCCAGTGGATCGGCGACGTCGTCCGCGTGATCAACTCGATCGCGGAGCAGACGAACCTCCTCGCGCTGAACGCGACGATCGAGGCCGCGCGCGCCGGCGAGGCGGGCAAGGGCTTCGCGGTCGTCGCCAACGAGGTGAAGGAGCTCGCCAAGGAGACCGCCGCCGCGACCGAGGACATCGACCACAAGATCAAGGCGATCCAGGAGGACACCCGCGCGGCCGTCGAGGCGATCGAGCGCATCAGGAAGGTCATCTCGCGCATCAGCGACATCCAGAACACGATCGCTACGGCCGTCGAGGAGCAGACCGCGACGACCAACGAGATCGGCAAGAACGTGCTCATGGCGGCCGGGAACAGCGGCGAGATCGCGCGGTCGATCGGCGGCGTCGCCGAGGCGGCGCGGCTCACCGCGTCGGGCGCGCACGAGACCAGGAAGGCCGCGGCGGAGCTCGCGAAGATGGCGTCGGAGCTGGAGCAGATCGTGGGGCGCTTCCGGTACGAGGGCGCCGAGGAGTCGGTCGCCTACGAGGTCGCCGAGGCCGCCCACTCCGGCTGGAAGTAGGAGACGGACGCAGGGTCCTCCATGGACGACCTGCTGCGGGAGTTCCTGGTCGAGAGCCACGAGCACCTCGACCGCATGGAGACCGACCTCGTCGCGCTCGAGGCGTCGCCGGGCGACGAGGAGGCGCTCGCGCGCGTCTTCCGGGCCGTCCACACGATCAAGGGCACGTGCGGTTTCTTCGGCATGCCGCGGCTCGAGGCGCTTGCGCACGCGGGCGAGAGCGTCCTGACGAGGCTGCTCGGCGGGGATCTCGCGCTCTCGCCGGCGGTCGCGGGCACGCTCCTCCGGCTCGTCGACGCGCTCCGGGCGATCCTCGCGACGATCGAGCGGACCGGGAAGGAGGGCGCCGCGGACACCGCGCCGCTGCTCCGCGACCTCGAGCAGGTCGCCGCCGGGCACGCGCCGGCCCCTCCCCCCGAAACCCCCCTCCCCGAATCCGAGGCGCCCCGCGGGCCGCGGAGCGTGCGCCTCGACGTCTCCGTCCTCGACGAGCTCATGGGCGGGGTCGGCGAGCTCGT
>JAKLKT010000610.1 GCA_023150495.1 Planctomycetota bacterium | reverse complement strand
GTTCGACGCCGATGGCACCGGGGAGTGGCTCCCTCTCGATCATGGCGAGGGGCCGCTCGTCGAGGCGAACGGCTTCGCGTCGCAGGCGGACGTGCTCCTGAACACGCGCGGCGCTGCGGACCTCCTCGGCGCGACGAGGATGGACCGCCCCGAGGACATCGAGCGCAACCCGGTGACGGGCGCCGTCTACGCGGTGCTGACGAACAACAAGGCGCGCACCGCGGAGCAGATCGACGCCAGCAACCCGCGCGCCGCCAACAAGTGCGGGCACGTGATCGAGATCCTCGAGGAGGGGAACGACGCGGGCGCGCGCCGCTTCCGCTGGAGCCTCTTCCTCGTCTGCGGCGACCCGAAGGACGAATCCACCTACTTCGCGGGCTTCCCGAAGGAGAAGGTCTCGCCGATCTCCGCGCCGGACAACGTCGCGTTCGACCGGGCGGGCAACCTCTGGATCGCGACCGACGGCCAGCGCGGCACGATCGGGAGGAACGACGGCCTCTTCGCCGTTCCGACCGAAGGCGCGGAGCGCGGCTACGTGCGCCAGTTCCTCTCCGGCCCCGTGGGCGCCGAGGTGTGCGGGCCGTCGTTCACGGGGGACTTCGCGACGCTCTTCGCCGCGATCCAGCACCCCGGCGAGGGAGGCACGCTCGAGAAGCCGCGCAGCACGTGGCCCGACGGGAAGGGCCCGCCCCGCCCGTCGGTCGTCGCGATCCGCCGCTCTGCCGGCGGCGTCATCGGCGCGTAGGATCGCGGCCCCCGGAGCCCCCCTCGATCATGGCCGGCGGCGCGTGGTGGATACGCGATTGCCGGAGTTGCCGGTTTACGGGTTTAGGTCCACGGATTCGTGGAAAAACAGCGCGGGAAAGGGCTTATTCGGGTGGCTACTTGTGAACCAGCGGGTGCCGCAAAGTGCCGATTTCTGCGCGCTTTGGGGCAGGAGGAGGGCCCGGTGGCTCCGCGTTTGCTCAAGGGGACCCCGAGCGACTGCACTCCGGCGGGTGCGAGAAAGGGCCCCGGCGGGCGCTGCTCAGGAGGAACCATGCGCAACGCTAGTAGGCTCGTTCTCTTGTGCGCCGGTCTGCTGATCGGCTGCAGCAACGGAGGGTCGTCGTCCGGCATCGCCACCGAAGAGCAGGTCCAGCCGTTC
Source organism: Planctomycetota bacterium (assembly GCA_023150495.1). Lineage (GTDB taxonomy): Bacteria > Planctomycetota > PLA2 > PLA2 > PLA2 > PLA2. The sequence goes on along the minus strand of JAKLKT010000610.1, from coordinate 1,056 downwards.
GTGCTCGGACTGCTCCGCAGCGACACGCCCACGACCTTCCGGCTGGAAGTCGTGAAGCCGCTCTATCGCGAGGGCACGTTCTCGCTCGTCGAGGTCCCGGTCGGCCCCTTCGTGCCGCTCGCGGGCTCGCTCCCCGCGGCCGTGGCGGAGGGCTCCACCGCCTCGCTGTGGTTCACGTTCACCCCGCCCGCGTCGAGCGCGACGGATGTGCACGAGGGCACGATCCGGCTGCTCTTCCGCTCCGACGGATGGGATCCCGTCCCGGTGCGGCTGCAGCTCCAGGCGGAGGCCGAGAAGCCCTCGGCGCGCCTCCTCCAGACGCAGCTGTCCGCGGGCAGCGTCATCGTGGGCGAGGCGGCGCAGTTCGGCGTGTACTTCGAGAACACGAGCGTCGCGACGACGGTCACGGTGACCGAGGTGACCGCCCCCGACGGCGACTTCGCGTTCGCCCCGGGTGCGTACCCCGTGCCGGCGCTCGTGGGTCCCGGCTCGCGGTTCTTCATCCGGTTGCAGTACTCGCCGCAGGCCCTCGGCGTCTCGACCTCGCTGATCCAGGTCCGCCACACGGCGTCCGACCTGCCGATCGAGGCGACCCTCTCGGGGACGGGCGTCGAGCGGCCCAGCGCGCGACTCCAGCAGACGAGCGTGTCCGCCGGCAAGGTCGTCGTGGGGGAGAGCATCGAGACCGGCATCGACTTCGAGAACACGAGCGCGCAGACCGTGGTCACGGTGACGGACGTGACGCTTCCGGAGGGCGAGTTCTCGCTCGCGCCGGGCGCGCCCGCCCTGCCCGCCGCGGTGGCCCCGGGCGCCACGCTCCACATCCCGCTGGTCTATGCGCCCCAGGGAGAGTGGAATGCCTCCGCGACCGTCCGGGTCGACCACTCCGCGGCCGCCGTTCCGCTCGAGGCGACCGTGACCGGGACCGGGATCCCGGCGCGGATCGTGACCTACATCAGCGTCCCCCTCGACACGGAAAACTGGACGTACGAGTCGGAGTGGCAGTCCTTCTACGTGCCTCCCGAGGGCGTGAGCATCTTCCTCGAGGCGACGGGC
>JAKLKT010000003.1 GCA_023150495.1 Planctomycetota bacterium | reverse complement strand
CGAGCGCACGGCCGGGCTCTCGCGCGATCCGGGCCGGGCGCGCGCCTGGCGCGACGCGGGCTGGCGGTTCCAGCTGAACCTCCTGTCGCTCGTCGGGCGGCACGGGGCCGAGGCGCGCGAGGTCTCGAGGGTCCTCCTCATGGACGGCCTCTACGACTTCGCCGGGAGCGACCTGCACCGTCCCGCCGAGCTCGACTCCCTGCGCGCGGCGCACGACGCGTTCCGCGCGCTCGCCCGCCACGAGGTGACCGCGTGATCCACAACCGGACGGCGGAGGAGCACCGCCAGCAGCTTCACCGCTCGCTCCACCTCACGGACTACTTCGCGATCCTGCGCGAGCACAAGTGGGTCGCGTTGCTGCCGTTCCTGCTCATCCTCGGCGGCAGCGTGGCGCTCACGCTCTTCGCCTCGCCGGTCTACACGGCGGAGGCGCTGATCGAGATCGACACGCAGGCGGGGGGGCAGGGGCTCGTCCAGGACCTCCAGTTCATCGACACGACCGCCCAGGTCGAGACCGAGATGGAGATCATGCGCTCGCGCCACGTCGCCGAGCGCGCGGCCGCGAGGCTGATGGAGCGGGGGCTGTCCGACTTCCTGCGCGAGACCAACGAGTTCCGGCCCTTCGAGGTGCTGCTGCGCGCGGTCGGCTACGGCCCGCCGTCGTGCGACGTGGAGATCCGTTGCGCGCCGCCGCCCCCCAACGCCCCCTCGTCCGAGACCTTCCGGTTCCGGATCGCGGAGTCGCTCGAGGGCGGCCGCTTCCGGCTCGACACCATGAAGGTCCGGGAGCACCGCTTCCGGACCGACGTCGACACGGAGATCGTCGAGGTGACGCCGGGCGAGCCGTTCACGGTCTTCGACCGGACGTTCACCCTCGGGGTCGAAGGGGACCCTGTCGGGCGCGAGTACGAGATCACCGTCCGCAAGACGTCGAGCCTCGCCGACTGGGTGCGGGGGCGCATCGTCGTCTCTCAGGTGCGTCGCAACACCGGTCTCGTGATGCTCGGGGCCCGCGCCTCGACGCCGCGTCTCGCGAGGGAGGCCGCGGCCGCGCTCGCCGAGAGCTACCTCGACGCGAAGCGCGCCAGGAAGGTGGAAGAGGCCGGCCGCGCGATGGACTTCCTGTCGGGCCAGGTCGAGATCACGAAGGGGAACCTCGACGCGGCGGAGAACCGGCTCGACGAGTTCCGCGCCGCGCACGGCGTGACGCTGCTCACCGAGCGCACGCACCTCCTCATCGAGCGGATCGGGACGCTCCAGCGCGAGAAGGCCGAGATCGACCTCACGCGCGCGGAGCAGCGCCGGCACATCGAGCGTCTGGAGCATGAGGACCTGCCGCTCGACGCGCTGCTCCTGCTCGCCCGCGAGGAGGACCCGACGATGGCGCGCCTCGCCGCGCAGCTCGCCGACCTGCGGCTCGAGCGGAGCGCGCTCGCGACGGACCTGACTCCGCTCCACCCCAGGGCGAAGGACATCGAGACGCGGATCGAAACGGCCCAGGCCGACCTGCGCCGCTACGCTCTCGCGCGCGCCCGCGCCGCCGCCGAGGAGAGCGACGCGCGCGTGCAGCGCGTGGACTCGTTCCTCGCGCAGTACGAGGAGGAGGAGCGCGCGCTTCCCGAGAAGGAGCGCGAGCTCGCCCGGCTCACCCGCGAGGCGGACTCCCTCCTCGCCATCCACGCCTTCCTCCTCGAGAAGAAGCACGAGGCGGCGATCGCGAAGGAATCGGTCTTCAACAACGTGCGCATCGTGGACCTCCCCGTGCTCCCGAACATGCGCACGAGCCCGAACCTGCTCATCAACGTCCTGATCGGCCTCTTCCTCGCGGTGCTCGCCTCGCTCGCCACGGCCTTCTTCGCCGAGTACCTCGACCGCTCGATCAAGACGCCCGAGGAGCTCGAGGAGGTCGCCGGCCTGCCCCTCTACGCCGCGCTGCCCGCGTTCCGCTCGATCAGGAGCCGCGAGCTGCGGAGGATGAAGACCCAGATGGTCACGATCGAGAAGCCGCACTCGGTGCTCGCCGAGGGGTACCGCTCGCTCCGGGCGAACATCCGATTCGCGGAGTTCGAGACCCCCGTGCGGACCTTCGCGATCACCTCCGCGGTCCTCGGCGAGGGGAAGACGACGACATCGCTCAACCTCGCGGTCGTGATGGCGCAGGCGGGCAGCAGGGTGGTCGTCGTGGACGCCGACATGCGGCGCCCCGCGAGCCACGTCCACCTGAGGGGCGCCCTCCAGCCGGGCCTCACCGACGTGCTCAAGGGGGGCCTCGACTGGCGGCAGGTCGCGCGCAAGGTCGAGGGCGTCGAGAACCTCTCCGTCATCCACGCGGGCAAGAAGCCCGACAACCCCGGCGCGATCCTCGACTCCGCCCGCTTCGCGTCGCTCCTCAAGGAGCTGAAGGAGAGCTTCGACTACGTGATCTTCGACGTGCCGCCGGTCCTCGCGGTCGCCGACGCCGCCTCCTTCTTCCGCCAGCTCGACGCGGTGTTCCTCCTCGTGCAGTGGCGGCGGTGCCCGGCGGACGTCGTGCTGGCGGCGCGCGACCAGGTGAAGCGCCTCGGTGCCGCGCTGCGCGGGGTCATCTTCAACGGCTTCGACGCGAGGAAGGTCCACCGCCGCGGCTACGGGCGCTACGGCTACTACGGCTACTACGGCTACTACGGGCGCTACCGCGGCTACGGCTACGGCTACGGCGAGGAGCGTTCGAAGTCCCGCGCGAAGACCGAGGGCGAGGTCGCCTCCCGCCAGTAGGGCCCCTTGCGCGTCGTCCACTACCTCTGGAGCGCGCAGATCGGCGGCATCGAGCGCCTCGTGCTCGATCTCGCGCTGGAGCAGCGCGCGAGGGGCGGGGTCGATCCCGTCGTGCTGCTGGGCGTCGGGCGAGGGCCGCTCCTCGACCGCTACCGGAGCGCCGCCGTCCCGGTGGAGGTGGGGGGGCTCCGGGGGGGAGCGGACCTCTCGCCCGGGAAGCTCCGGCGCCTGACGGGCCTCTTCGCCGGCGCCGACGTCGTCCACCTCCACGCGTACCACCCGCTCGTCGCGAGCGCCGCGAGGCGCGCCGGGGTCCCCGTCGTCTTCACCGAGCACGGCGCGTTCGGGATCGGCCGCCGCCGGAGGCTCGCGGAGGGCGTGAAGCGGTGGCTCCAGCGGCGGTTCCTCAACGGGGTGCAGTTCGTCACCTTCAACTCGGAGCACACGCGCCGGACGGCGCGCTCGATCTTCGGCCTCTCGGAGGTCCCGCAGGAGGTGATCTACAACGGCACGCCGGTCCGCGGCGCCCCCGGAGCCCCCCCCGATCCCGCGGTCGCGGAGCGCTGCCGCGGCAGGTTCGTCGTCGGCGCCGCGTCGCGCTTCACCCCGAGGAAGCGCCTCGACCGCCTCCTCGACGGCTTCGCGCGCATGCCCGGCCGCGACGACGCCCTGCTCCTGCTCGTCGGCGACGGCCCCGAGCGGCCGCGCCTCGAGGAGCATGCGCGGCGGCTCGGGATCCGCGCGCTCTTCGCGGGCTACCGCGTGGACGTCGGCGCCTACCAGCGGCTGATGGACGTCTGCGTCGTCCCGTCCGAGGCGGAGCCCTTCGGCCTCGTCGCCATCGAGGCGCTGGCGCTCGGCAAGCCCGCGGTCGTCTTCCGCGACGGAGGCGGGCTCGCCGAGGTCATCCTCGGCCACGAGCCGAAGGACGTCGTGAGCGGCGTCGAGGAGCTCGGCGTGCGGCTCGAGGAGCACCGCGACGCGATCGCGGCGGGCCGCGACGGGGCCGGGGAGCGCGTCGCGTACGCGCGGCGCTTCGACATCGGCGTCATGGCGGAGCGGATGCGCGGGGTCTACCGGAGGGTCTTCGATGGTCAGCCGCAGTGACGGGCCGTTCACGCTCTCGGGCGCGGTCTCGCTCGACGGCGCCCCCCTGCCCCCCTGTCCTCATCGCGCGGAGACGCTCTTCTACGGAAGGACGGCCTGCGTCTTCCGGTCGGGCGCCTCGCGCGAGCTGCACCTTCTCCGTGACGGGCCGGGCCTCCTCGCGTTCGCCGGGCGGACGTTCTCGCCCTTCGCCATCCACCCCGGCGCGCCGGACCTCGATGGGAGCCTCCGGAGGCTCGATGCGGCGGGGCCGCGGGCGGTCGAGGGGAGCTTCGCGCTCGTGCGCGTGGATGCGGAGGGCGGGGTCCAGCTGGCCGTGGACCGCTACGGCTTGCGGCCGCTGCTGTACCGGCAGGCGGGCGGGGTCCTGCACTTCGCGACGAGCCTCAAGGGCCTCGCTGCGCTCGCCCCGCTGCCGCCGGTCGATCCCGACGCGCTCCTCCACTACTACAACTTCGGCGTCACTCCGAACGACAGGACGCTCCTCGCGGGCGTCCGGAAGATGCCGCCCGGCTCGATGCTCGTCGTCGGGCGCGGCGCCGTGCAGGTGGCGCCCTACTTCCACGTCGGCACGCTCTACGACCCGGCCGCCTTCGCCGGCGCGACCGAGGAGGACCTCTGCCGCGAGATCGACGCGCGCCTCTCCCGCGCCGTCGCGCGGCGGACCGCCGCCGACGGGCCGGTGGGGGTCGCGCTGAGCGGCGGGGTCGACTCGGGGCTGCTCGCGGCGAAGGCCGCGCAGGGCGGCGCCGCGATCATCGGCTATTCGCTGGCGTTCGGGCGGTCCTACGACGAGTTCCGCCGCGTCGACTTCCTCGCGAGGAAGCTCGGGATCGAGACGAGGCGGATCCGCGTCACGCCGGGCGAGGTTCTCGCGAACTTCGAGTACTGCAACGGGATCGCGAGCGAGCCCGTCGCCTTCAACAACGCGACCATGCGGTTCGCCGGCGTCGCGGCGCGCGCCGACGGCGTGCGGACGCTCCTCGACGGCGACGGCGCCGACCGGCTGTTCCTCGGGATGAGCCGGCACGGCAAGTGGGCGCGGCTCCTGCGGGTCTACGGGTGGCTCGAGCGGCACCGACTGCTCCCCTTCGTGGCCCCCGCGCTCGGGCGCCTGCCGTCGAACGAGCTGCGGAAGGCGGGCCTCCACTTCGAGAACTGGCGGCGGGGCATCCCGCCCTACGCGGAGCGCGGCCTCGGCCGCGTGGGCCGCTACGACGAGGGCTACGAGCGGCGCGTCTACGAGCTGGCGGTCGCGCGGCATCGCGACAGCTTCGTGCGCCGGGTGGGGGAGGGCGACTTCGGCCTCTTCTTCACCTGGCTCGCCGTCCAGATGTGCCCCGAGATGTTCTTCCACGATCCCGCGGAGCTGCAGCAGGAGCTCGGGCTCTTCCCGGTGCCTGCCTTCTGGGACGACGAGGTGGTCTCGGTCGCGCTCTCCCTCGACACCCGCTGGAAGCTCCGCGACGGCCGCACGAAGTACATCCTCCGGGAGGCCGCGCGGCGGTCTCTCGACGAGGGCTACTGGCGGCTGCCGAAGATCGGCTTCCAGAGGGCGGACACGTTCGCCTTCGCCTCGCCGGAGGGACGCGCGTGGCGGGCGCGACGGCTCGAGGAGGCGCGTGCGTCGGCCGAGGCGAAGCTCCTCGCGGAGGCCCTGCCGGACGATGTGGAGGCCGCCCGGCTCATCCCCGTGCTGGTCTGGAAGGAGCGGCACGGGGTCGCCTGACCCGGCCGCTGCGCCGCCAAGGGACCGCCTGCCGATCCCATGGAGAGGACCCCATGTGCGGTTTCGTCGGCGTCGTCGCACCCGGGGCGGGCCTCCGCTTCGCCGATCGCGTGCGGGCGGCCACGCTCCGCCTCTCGCACCGCGGCCCCGACTCCGGCGGGTTCTACGGGGACGGCGACTGCGTGCTCGGCTTCCGGCGCCTCGCGATCCTCGACCTCGAGCACGGCCACCAGCCCATGCGGGGCGCGGACGGGTCGGCCCTCGTCTGCAACGGCGAGATCTACAACTTCCGGGAGCTCGCGGCCGCGCTGCCGCCCGGCCGCCTCCGCACGAGATCCGACGCGGAGGTGGCCCTCGCGGTCCTCGAGCGGGACGGGACAGCGGCGCTCGCCCGCTTCGACGGGATGTTCGCGCTGGCGCGCTGGGATCCCCGCCGCCGGGCGCTCCTGCTCGCGCGCGACCGGCTCGGGATCAAGCCGCTCTACCACGCGCGGCTCGGGGACGCGTTCCTCTTCGCGTCGGAGATCCGCGCGCTCCTCGCGCTCGGCCTCCGGGCGGCGGCGAACCCCGAGGCGATCGACGTCCACGCGGCGTTCCTCTGGAACCCCGGGCCGGAGACCGCGTTCTCCGGGGTCCGGAGGCTGCCCCCCGGTACGGCGCTCGAGCTGCGCGACGGCGCCGAGCGCTCCTCGCGCTACTGGCGCATGGCGCCGAGTCCAGGGGCGGGCCGGGGGGACCCCGCCGTCGTGCGCGAGGCGGTCCTCTCCGACGTGCGCCGCCAGCTCGTCGCCGACGTGCCGGTCGGCCTCTTCCTCTCGGGCGGCCTCGACTCGAGCTTCATCGCGTGCGCGGTCCCGGAGGGCGCCGTGCGACGCGCGTACACGCTCGCCTTCCCGCGCCGCGACCTCGCGGGCGACATCGTCCCCGACGAGACGCGGTACGCCCGGCTCCTCGCGCGCGCGCGCGGGATCGAGCTCGTCGAGGTGCCGCTCGAGTTCTCGACGGAGCGGTTCCTGAAGGCCGTGCGCTCCCTCGAGGAGCCGGTCGGCGACCCGGCCGCGATCGCGACGCTCGCGCTCTGCTCCCGGGCCGAGGAGAAGGTGCTCCTCTCCGGGATGGGGGGCGACGAGCTGTGGGGCGGCTATCCGCGGTTCCGGGCGCTCGAGCTCTCCCGCTACCTCCCGGGGTGCGCGCGGCCGCTGCTCGAGGCGGCCCAGCGGATGCTGCCGCACGCGGGCCTGCTCGGCCGGTTGGGGCGGAACGCGGCGAAGTTCGGGTCGGCCGCCGGCCTCCCGTGGGCCGCCCGGCACGTCCGTTTCCTCTCCTACCTCGCCCCGGAGGAGCGGAACGGCCTTCTCGGGCCCGCGCTCAGGGCGCGGTTGAACGGGCCTCCGCACGAGCGCCTGCTGGCTGCCCGCCCCGCGGGGGACGACCTCGATGCCTCCTTCCGCTTCGAGGTGGAGCAGTTCCTGCCGTGCCACAACCTCCTCTACACGGACAAGAGCTCGATGGCGGAGTCGAAGGAGGTGCGCGTCCCGCTCCTCGGCAACGCCGTGCTGGAGGCGGCGGAGCGGCTCCCCGCGGCAGAGCGCCGCGGGAAGCGGCTCCTCCGGAGCGCCGCCACGGGCCTCGTCCCGAGGGAGATCCTGGCGCGCCGGAAAGCGGGCTTCGGGGCGCCGGTCCAGGGATGGCTCAAGGGGCCCCTGAAGCCGCTCCTCGACGAGTACCTCTCGCCCGGGTCGCTGCGGCGGCGCGGCTGGTTCGACCCGCTCGCGGTGGAGCGCCTGCTTGCCGACGAATGCGCGGGACGGTCCCACCGGTATCTCCTGATCTACGAGCTGCTCGTGCTCGAGGCGTGGGCGAGGGAGTTCCTCGACGCCGCGGCCTGAGGAATCGGGGGGGCGCGGGGGCCGGAGGGTGCGTCGGATCCCGCTCCCCAGCCGATAGTACGAGGGAGGCGGCCGGTGCATGGTCCGCTCGGCATCGGGTGGTCGGGGTCTGCCCGGAACCGGCGGCCAGACCCGCCGTTCGCGCATGCAAGCCCGCGCCCTCCACCCGCTGGTCCCGTTCCTCTGGGTTCCGGCCGCTGCCGCCGGCCTCGTGGCCGTCTGGCTCGCGCACATGGGGTCCGCGCTCGCCGCGGTCGCTCTCTTCGTCCTCGTCGGCGCGCTCGCGATCATCATCCTGCGCCCGGTCACCGCGCTCGCGCTCCTCGTGTTCACGCGATTCAGCTTCGAGATGTTCTGGGAGCAGCGCGTCTACGGCTTCAGCGTCCTCGACTTCCTCGGCGCCGGCGTGCCCGTCGCCGTCCTGATCTCGATCTTCCTCGCGCAGCCGCGGTTCCTGCACCTGCCCCTGACGCGACCCGTCCTCGTCTGGGCGACCATCGTGTGGGTCTCCGCCGCGGTCTTCATCGCGGTCGGCGGCAAGACCCTCGTCGTCCTCGAGAACACCCTCCGCTACACCTGCGGCGTCCCGATCTTCCTGCTCACGGTCATGGTCGTCCGGGACTTCGAGCGGGCTTGGAGGGTGCTGCGCCTCTGGCTGCTCGGCGCCGTCCCGGTCGCGGCGATCTTCTACGGGTACGGCGAGCGGCTCGCCATGGAGTACCACGGCGTCCTCCGCTGGAAGGCCTTCTATCACGACGTCGTCACGCCTGCCGTCGTCGGCTGCATGTCGATGCTCATCTCCATGTTCCTGCTGGGCCTCGGGTGGATGCGCCGCTGGCGGCCCATGTGGATCCTCGCGCTGCTGCTCTCGATCGCGATGTTCGGCTTCCTCGTCTACCTCACGTTCCACAACGCGCTCGCGGGCGTCGCATTCCTCTCCACGGCGACGTTCCTCTTCCTGCGCAGGAAGTTCGCGTTCCTCGGCATGCTGCTCGCCCTTCTCGTCGGCCTCTCCCAGGTGGACCTCGTCCAGCAGCGCTGGTGGCGCGAGATCGCGATCCTCCAGGGGGACCAGGACCCGATCGCGTTCGCGTCGGGCCGGCCGAACCAGTGGCGCTTCTACGTCGGCCGCTTCCTCGACATGGAGCGCATGGACCAGTGCCTCGGCGTGCACGGCACGTGGGGGGACCCGGAGAACCAGTTCATCCAGCTCCTCGGCGACCTCGGCCCGGTGCTCGGCCTCTACACCCTGGGCCTCGTCGCGTGGGTCCTCTGGACGATCTACCGGTGGTCGAAGCAGGAGGCCGTCCCCGAACGCAAGCTCTTCCTCCAGTTCGTCGCGTCGGTCCTCCTGGGCTCCGGCGCCGCGTGGATCACCGCGACGCCGCTCACCTACAGCAACTTCCAGTGGTTCCTCTTCTGCCTCACGGGGCTCGCCGTCGCCGTCCGCGTCCAGAGCGAGCGCGAGGCCGCCGCGGCGGTCGACGTGGCGCGGGAGAGCGAGGCGCGGGCGTGAGCACGTTCCGGAAGCGCGTCCTCGACGGCATCCTGTGGCGCTCGGGGGTCGCGGCGAGCCAGCAGGTCACGCAGGTCCTCTTCACGATCCTGCTCGCGCGCCTGCTCACGACGGCGGACTTCGGGCTCGTCGGGATGGCGATCGTCTTCACCCAGTTCGCGCAGGCGTTCTCCCAGGTGGGGTTCGGCGCGGCGGTGATCCAGGACCAGGAGATCAGCGACGCGCAGGTCAGCGCCCTCCTGGTCTTCCATGTCGGCGTCAACGCGGTCGCGTCCCTGGCCTGCTGCCTCGCGGCGCCGCTGGCCGCGGAGTTCTTCCATGAGCCCGAGCTCACGCCGATCGTCGCCGTCCTCGCGTGGCTTCTGCTCGTGACGAGCCTCGGGTTCCCGCAGGTGCTCCTGCGGAAGCGGATGGCGTTCCGCGAGTACTCGTCGCACGAGGTGGGGTCGTCGCTCGTCGGGAACGTCGTCGCCGTGGTGATGGCGTTCACCGGGTTCGGCGTGTGGTCCCTCGTCGCGCGGCCGATCGTCCAGCGCCTCGTCTTCGCGCTCAGCATCTGGCGGGTCGCGCGCTGGCGCCCGGTCCGCCCGCAGTTCGCGGGCATCGGGAGACACCTGCGCTACGGACTGCACCTGCTCGGGTCGAACATCTTCACGTTCGCGTCGCAGAACACGGCGCCGATCGTGATCGGGAGGTTCGCGGGCGCCGAGACGCTCGGCTGCTTCCGGATCGCCTTCGGGCTCGCGGTCGTCCCGGCGCAGCAGGTCCAGGCGGTCCTCTCGACCGTGCTCCTGCCCGCGCTCTCCATCTTCAACGGCGACCGCGCCGCGTTCCGGCGCAAGGCCTACGCGAGCATGCTCGGGCTCGGCCTCGTCTACGTGCCCGCGATGCTCGGTCTCGCCGCCGTCGCCACGACGTTCGTGCCGTTCGCCTACGGGGAAGCGTGGTCGGCGGCGGCCACGTTCCTCGTGATGCTCTCGGGCGTCGGGCTGGTCAAGGGGGTCGAGCACCTGCTGCGCTGCGTGATCCTCTCGGCCGGGCGCTCCGGCGCCGTCATGCGGATCACGGCGGTCGAGACCCTGGCGGCTCTCGCCTTCCTCGCCGCCGGCGGCAGCCTCTGGGGGGCGAACGGGCTCGCGGCGGGGTGCCTCGCCGCGGCGTTCGTGTCCGGGCTCCTGACGCTGCGCGAGGCGCAGGCGGCGGTGGGCGGGGAGCCCGTGTTCCTGCGCGCGATCGGGAGATCGCTCCTCGCCGGTGGCGCGATGGCCGCGGTCGTCGCCGCGGTCGCCGTCGTGGCCCCCTGGACCCCCGGGATCACCCTGCTCGCGCAGGTCCTCGTCGGCATCGCACTCTACATCTTCCTGCGCGTGCGGGTGCTGTCCGCAGAGGAGCGGTCGATCGTCAGCGGATGGCCGGTCGCGGGGCCCGTCCTCGCGCGGAGGCAGACGTGATCGCGATCGATCCCCGATTCGGTTTCCGCCTCGAGGGGGCGCTCGACGCGGCGTGGCGCCGCCTGCAGCGCGAGGCGACGTGGCCGACCTTCCAGCACGATCCCGAGCACGTGGCCGCGTGGCTGCGCCATCTCGGCGGCGAGTTCACGCCCCTCCTCCTCGTCGCGCGCGAGGGCATGGAGGTCGTCGGCATCGTCCCGCTGATGTTCTTCGACGGCCGCCGCCGCGGCCTCCTGCCCTACCGCTCCGTCCGCTTCCTCGCCGACCTGCACGCGGACTACGCCGCCGTGCTCGCGGCGCCGGACCGCGCGGAGGCGGTCGTCGCCGCGGCCCTCGCATGGCTCTTCGAGGCGGACTGGCGCTGGGAGGCGCTCGTCCTCGACAACCTCTCCGGCGGGGAGCCCGCGGGCGCGGCCCGCGCTTGGCTCGAACGGAACGGCATCGACTACGCGCTCGCCGAAGGCCGCTACTACCACGTGGACCTCGCCCGGCCCTGGGACGACGTGATGGCCGGGACGAGCCGCCGCTTCGTCCGCAAGAACATCAACCTCGCGAGGAACCGGCTCGCCCGCGCGGGCGGCTACGAGGTCGAGTCCTCGACCTCGTGGGAGCCCGCGCGCGTGCTCGCCGCGGCGGCGCCGATCCATGAGGCGCGGCAGCAGGAGATGGGCCGCGCGAGCCTCCTCTCCGACCCGCGCGGGCGTGCCTTCCTCGACATCGCGATCCGCCACCACACGGAGCGCGGCCGGTTCCGGGCCTACTGGCTGCGGAACCGCGGGCGCACGATCGCGTACATGCTCGGCTTCGAGGAGCGCGGCGTCTACCACGCCTGGAACATGGCGTTCGACCCCGAGGCGGCCCCCTTCTACCCCTCGCGCCTGCTCATCCACGAGATCCTGCGCGACTGCCACGCGCGGGGCGTCAGGGAGTTCGACTTCATGCGGGGCGAGGCCGACTACAAGTCCAAGTGGACCGACGGCGTCCGGCCCCGCACGAAGCTGGTCGTGAAGAACCGCGTGACGACCTACGGCCGGGCGGTCCACTTCCTCGAATCGGTCTTCGCGAGGCCGAGGGAGGTTCTTGCGCGATGAGGGCAAGGCTCGTCGTCAGCCTCGACACCGAGTGCGACAAGGGCCCCAAGTGGCGGGTGCGCCACCCCCTCCGCTTCGGGAACGTCCTCGAGGGAGTGCCCCGGCGGCTCCAGCCCCTCTTCGACCGGCACGGCGTGCGACCGACCTACCTGCTGAGCCCCGAGGTGCTGCGGGACGACGCGTGCGTGGCGCTCTTCCGGGATCTCGACGGGCGCGCGGAGCTCGGCACGCACCTCCACGCGGAGTTCATCGAGCCGCGCGCCTCGATGGACGCGGAGCGGACCGACGCCTTCCAGGGCGAGCTGCCGCCGTTCGTGGAGTACGAGAAGCTCCTGAACCTCACGGCGCTCTTCTGCAAGCGATTCGGCCGGGCGCCGACGTCCTTCCGGGCGGGGCGGTACGGCCTCGGCCGGCGGACGCTCCGGTTCCTCGAGCAGCTCGGATACCTCGTGGACTCGAGCGTCACGCCGCACGCCTGGTGGAGGAGCGAGAAGGGCGGCGTGAGCCACATCGGCGCGCCGGACCAGCCCTACCACCCGTCGCGCGACGACTTCCGGCGCCCCGGCGGCATGCGGATCGTCGAGGCGCCCGTCACGCTCGTCAGCGCCCTGTGGGACCTCCTCCCGCGTGCGCTCCGGCGGCGGATCGATCCCTTCCGGAGGTGGCAGGGCGCCCTGCTCAACGCCGTGGGCGGGCCGCTGCGCCCCGCCTGGCTGCGGCCCTCGTTCTCGGACGCGCAGGAGATGCTCCGGGCGACGGACTACCTCGCGAAGCGGACAGGGGACGGGGACCTCTTCCTCTGCATGATGTTCCACACGAACGAGGCGACGGCGGGGGCGAGCCCCTACCACGCGACGGAGGAGGAGGTCGAGCGCTTCCTCGGGCAGATGGACGCCTACCTCGACGCCCTGCGAGCCCGCTACGACGTCGAGCCCATCGGCCTCTCGGAGGCGGCGGCGGTGCCGGCATGACGGAGATCCGCGTCGGCATCGTGACCGAGAACCACTACCCGAGCGTGGGCGGGATGGAGTACTCGAGCCACCTCCTCTCTCGCGCGCTCCAGAACCAGCCCTCGGTGCGCGTCTCCGTCGCATCGACGGGCCCCGCGTTCCTCCCGCCCGGCTTCTCCTACCCCTACCGGCACTACCGCTCGCCCTCCTTCTCGGTCCTGACCTCCTACCTGCGTCGCCGGAACGTCGAGCGCATGGTCGTGAAGGAGCGGATCAACGTGCTCCACGGCCCCATGCTCCACGGGGGCGGCGAGCGCGCGGTCCTCGCGGCGCGGCGCCACGGCCTCCCGGTCGTCGTGTCCGCTCAGGGGGCCGACGTGCAGGTCGTGCCGGAGATCGGGTACGGCGCGCGGCTCGACCCGGCGCGCGAGGCGCGGATCCGCGACGTCGTCCGGCGTGCCGACCGGATCGTGGCGCTCTGCCGCATGAACCGGGACCTTCTCGTCGAGCTCGGGGCGGACCCCGGCAAGGTCGTGATCGTGCCGAACGGCGTCGCGCATGCCGAGATCGGCTCCGTCCCGCACGAGGACCGCCGCGCGACCCTCGGCCTCTCGCCGCACCGCTTCGTCGTGCTGAGCGTCGGACGCGCGAGCGCGGTGAAGCGGATCGACCTGCTCTTCCGGGCGCTCGCGATCGCGCGCCGCGACGCGCCGCAGCTCTCCTGCGTGAGCGTCGGGCCGCGCGAGAAGCTCGCGGAGGCGGCGAGGCGCGCGGGCGTCGACGACATGGTGCTCACCCCGGGGACGGTCGCCGGCCAGGGTGAGCCGCCCGCGCCGGAGCTCGTCCACCTCTACCGCGCCGCGGACCTCTACGTGTCGGTGTCCCATGTGGAGTCCTTCGGCAACGCGGCGCTCGAGGCGCTCGCATGCGGCACCCCGGTGCTCGTCACGAGGCGCCACGGCGTCCGCGACGTGCTGGACGCCGGGTCGGGGTTCGTCGCCGAGGAGGAGACGCCCGAGGCGCTCGCCGCCGTGCTCGTCGAGCTGGCGTCCCGCCGCCGCGAGCTCAACGAGCGCCGCGCCGCGATCCGCGACTCCGTGGCGCACCTCACGTGGGACAACGTGGCCGCGAGGATGCGGGAGGTCTACCTCCCCCTCATCTGACATGCGCATCGCGATCCTCGCCGACTCCTGGCTCTTCGATCCCGCGGTGGCGGTGAACGGCACGCAGGTGCAGATGTTCCATCTCGCGTCCGCGCTGCGGAACCGCGGCCACGAGGTGCACTACCTCTCGCTCACGCGCGACCGGGAGGCGCTGAGGGACCTCCCCGAGGGCATCCGCTTCCACTGGATCGAGCGGCCCGTGACGGCGGTCTCGTGGATCCGCGACCTGAACGACTACCGCGCCGTGCTCGACCGGATCCGCCCCGACGCGCTCTACCAGCGGGGCCGCTCCCACCTCACCTGGGTGGCCGCGCGGTGGGCGCGCGTGCACGGCAGCCGCTTCGTGTGGGGGAGCAATGGCGAGGACGCGTGCGACTTCTGGAAGCACGTGAAGCGCATCCATGCGTCGAGGCGCTCCGGCCTCCGGAAAGCGCTCCTCTACCCGCTCGCGGCGGCGCGCGACCTGCTCGTGCACGAGGGGATCCGCCGGGCGACCGGGATCGTGACGCAGACGCGCACGCAGGCGGAGCGGCTCCGGGTGAACTTCGGGCGCGGCGGGCTCGTGCTTCCCTCCCTCTTCGAGGGAGGCGGGGGGGGCCGGGGGGCCAAGGAGCCCGCGGTGCTCTGGCTCGCGAGCCTCTCGGAGGCGAAGCGGCCGGGGCTCTTCCTCGACCTCGCGCGAGGCTGCGCGGATCTCTCCCGCTGGACCTTCCTCCTCGGCGGCGGGACGCCCGTCGCCGCCTACGCGGAGATCGTGGCGCGTGCCGCGGGCCAGCCGAACGTGCGCATGCTCGGCGCCGTCCCGTTCGAGGAGTCCCACGCGCTCTACGCGCGCGCCTCCCTCTTCGTGAGCACGAGCCGCGTCGAGGCCGACGGGCTCCCCAACGCGTTCATCCAGGCGTGGCTCCACGGCACGCCGGTCCTCTCCCTCCAGCACGACCCGAACGGCTGGATCGAGGGCGAGGGCCTCGGGCTCTGCGCGCGCGGGGACGAGGCGCGGCTCCTCGCGGGCGCGCGTGCGCTGCTCCAGGACGACGCGCTGCGGGCCGCGATGGGGGCGCGCTGCGTCCGCTTCGCGAGGGAGACCTTCGCCGCGGAGGAGACGATCGATGCCTACGTCAACCTCTTCTCCCGGTCCTGAGTCGCGCACCCGCATCGAGGTTCCCGGCGATGCCCTGCGCTTCCTCCTCTTCCAGCGCACGCACTACCTCGCGCTGCCGCGGCGGCCGCTCCTCTTCCGGGCGCTGCGCCACCTGAGCCGCCGGTCCCCGCTCGATGCGGCGATCGCGTTCGAGTCGCAGTGGCGGGGCGGCGCCGTGCGCCGGGCGTTCAACCGCGACATGGCGCGCGAGTACGGGGAGATCCGCGCGCACCTGCCGCGGCGCGCCGTCGCGATCCTCGACATCGGGTGCGGCGTCGGCGGAATCGACGTCCTCCTGCACCGCCACTACGGCACGCCGCGCCTCTACCTCGCCGACCGGACGGAGACCTCGGGGGAGGTCTACTACGGATTCGCGGAGAAGGGCGCGTTCTACAACTCGCTCGACGCGACCCGCCGCCTGCTCCTGACGAACGGCGTGCCCGAGCGGGCCATGCGCTTCCGCGAGGTCGGGGAGGGGTGCCGGCTCGACGTGCCCGAGGCGCTCGATCTCGTGATCTCGCTCATCTCGTGGGGCTTCCACTACCCCGTCGCGGTCTACGCGGACCAGGTGCGCGCGCTGCTGCGGCCCGGCGGCCGCGTGATCCTCGACGTGCGGAAGGGGACCGACGGGCGCGCGGAGCTCGAGAAGCGCTTCCCGCGCGTCACGACGATCTCGGAGACGAGGAAGAAGGAAAGGCTCTGCGCCGAGCTATGACCCTCCTCCCCGCGATCCAGCCGGAGCGGCACGAGCCGCGAACGAGGGGGCCCCATCCCCTCCACCGAATCTGCTTCGTGATGCCCTTCCACATCCTCGAGATGCGGGGCGGCGGCGCGGAGGTGCAGGCGTGGCTCCTCGCGAAGGAGCTCGCGCGCCGCGGCTTCGACGTCCACTACGTCGCGATGAGCGTGCGCGGGAAGGCGGGCACGACGGAGCGCGTCGACGGCGTGACGATCCGCTGGCTCCCGTATCGCGAGCACCTCCGCTGGAGGAACAGCGTGCGCTGGTACCGGGCGCTCAAGGCCATCGACCCGGACCTCGTGATCCAGCGCATGACGTCCGAGGCGACCGGCGTGATCGGCCTCTACGCGCGCCGCCACGGGAAGGCGTTCTCGTGGATCTGCACCGACGATCTCGTCCCGCAACGCTGGCTCCACCTGCGGCGCCAGGTGGAGACGAATCGTGCGAAGTCCCCGGGGGCGCTGAAGTCGCTCGTGTTCCTCGCGGACGCGGCGGTAACCGACCTCATGCGGCAGCTCGGCATGCGATGTCTCACGCACGCGTTCACGCAGAACGAGGTGCAGCGCCGCGACCTGAAGGCGTCCTTCGGCCTCGACTCCTTCCGATTGCCGAGCGGACACGAGCCTCCGGCGGCCATCCCTGACGCGGAGGCGCGCCGGCGCGAGGCGATCGTCCTCTGGGCCGGCACCCTCGGTCCCCGGAAGCAACCGCAGCTGTTCGGCGAGCTTGCCCGGAGGCTGCAGGGCACGCCGGCGCGCTTCGTCCTCGCCGGGGGCCATGCGGACCAGGCGTACCGTGCGCGCGTCGTGTCGGCGCTCCCGCCGAACGTCGAGTGGCTCGGGCAGGTCCCGTTCCAGGAGGCTCTCTCCTGGTTCGACCGGGCGGCGGTTCTCGTCAACACGTCGGCGCCGGACCGCGAGGGCTTCCCCAACACGTTCATCCAGGCGTGGCTTCGGGGCGTGCCGGTCCTGACGCTCGGGATCGACCCCGACGGGATCGTGCGGGAGCAGGGGCTCGGGTGCGTCGCGGCGACGGTAGAGGAGATGGCGGCGCAGCTGCGCGCGCTCCTCTCCGACCCCGTCGGCTACGCGCACCTCGCGGACCGCGTCGCGGCCTTCGCGCGCGAGCGCTACACGGTGGGGCGGGTCGCCGACGTCTTCCTCGACGCGGTCGGGGCGCCGCCGGTGGCGACGCTCACGACGTAGCTACCCGCGCCGCGCGGCGATGAGCACCATGTGCGAGAAGCGCTTGAGGAGCGCCTGCGGCAGCGCGAGACGGTTGAGCCGCGTCATCGAGTAGCGGAAGAGCCTGCTCCTCTCGTACATCCTGAGGAACGCCGGGTACGCGCGCTTCGCGCCGTAGACCGCGTCGTAGTAGAAGGCGTCGAACGGCCGGAACCCGTGCGAGCGTAGCGTCTCCTCGATCGCCCCGCGCGAGAAGTAGAACTGGTAGAAGTCGTCGCGTTCCTCCGCGGCACCGATCCCGCGCTCCTCGACGAGCCGGCGGAGCCCCGGGCTGAAGTGCGGCACCGACAGGAGCATCACGCCGTCCCTCCGCAGCACGCGACGCGCCTCGGCGAGGATGGCCGAGGGGCCCCCCCAGTAGTGCTCGATGACCCCGAGCGAGATGTAGCCGCCGAAGTACCCGTCGGGGAAGGGCAGCGCGCGCAGGTCGCCGGCCCTCACCTGGAGCGACGGCTCGACCTCGCGTACCGCGCGCACGGTCTCCTCCGCGTACTCCACGCCGTGGACGTCGTAGCCGAGGCTCGCGAGCGCGAGCACGTACTGCGCGCGGCCGCAGCCCGCCTCGAGCACGGGCGCCTCCTTCGGCAGGTGGCGGCGGAACGGCGTGTCGAAGCAGCCGAGCCGCCCGCCGCGGAACCCCGCGAGGTAGTCCGCGAGGTCGGTCCGGCTCCATTGCCGCTCCCAGAAGCCCGCGTCGGCGGCTTCGCGGTACTCGGCAAGGACCTCGGGGGATCGGCGCAGCCACATGCCTCTATGGGAGATCGGCTGGAAGGGGCTTCGGGGACCGGTCCCGCCGGGGGGATGCGGGCGACCCGAGCTCACCGGGCCCGCAGGTGGACCCAGAGGTGCCACCCGAGGAGCCGCTCGAGCGGCAGGCCGCGCACCGGGAGCGGGGGCGCGTGCATGAACCGCTTGTAGGCCCGGACGACCCGGAAGCACGGGAACGCGCGGCGTACCGCGCGCACGTCGTACACCCGGGAGTAGGGGTTCGACGGGCCGTCGGTGTTCTTGTGGATGAAGTTGCGCATCCGGAGGTACCTGAGCACGCCCATCTCCCGCGCGCGGGCGAGGTGCTCGCCGATCTTCCCGCCGGGCGCCGCGCCGAGCGCGTGGAGCGCGAGCAGGCCCGCGCGGCGCAGCAGCGAGATCGACAGCAGGTAGTTGAGCGACCAGCGCGCGTAGAGCATGACGACGAGCTCGCCGCCGGGCGCGAGCACGCGCCGGATCTCGCGCTGGGCGCGGTCGATGCCGGGCACGTGGTGCAGCACGCCATGGCTGAACACGAGATCGAAACGGCCGTCCGGGAAGGGAAGCTCGAGCACGCTGCCCTGCCGGAGATCCTCGAAGGGGAGCCCCCGGAGCGCGAGGCGCTGCCGCACCCGCTCGATGGACTCGCGGGTCAAGTCGATGCCCGTCCAGCGCGCCCCGCGGCGGATGATCTGCTCCGACTCGGAGCCCTGGCCGAGGCCGATCTCGAGCACCCGCTTCCCGGCGAAGTCGATGCGGTCGAGGCAGCGCGGAATGTGCGACTCGGTCGAGTAGCGGTACCGGTCGTACGCGGCGAGGAACTCGTCGACGTCGCGGTACTTCGAGAGCCCGCCGACCAGGCTGTCTCCGCAGGGGTGGCTCTCCCAGAAGGACTCGATCTCGGTCTCGGTCGTCTGCATCGCCATGGAAAGGGATCGGCTGCGTGCGCGCCGGGCCGCAAGGCGGGGGGGGCCGGGGGGCCGGTCACGCGCCGCAGGCGTGCGCCGCCGGGTCCACGTGCTCCTCGCCCCGGTAGGCGGCGACGAGTCGCGCGCCGTAGGAGCCGAGGTCGCAGCTCTCCGCCGTGCGGCGCGCCTCCGCGCCCAGCCGCTCGCGGAGGCGCGGGTCGTCGAGGAGCGCTTCCAGCGCGCACGCGATCGCGTCGGGGGAGCCGGCCGGCACAAGGAGGCCGTCGCGGCCGTCCTCGACCATCGATCCCGCGGCCGGCGTGACGACGCACGGGAGGCCGGTTGCCATGGCCTCCTGGACGACGAGCGCGGAGCCTTCGACGAACGACGGCAGGCAGAAGGCGTCGGCGCGCCGGTAGCACTGCGCGAGGTCCTCCTGCGGCATCGGCCGAAGGTGCTCGAAGATGTTCCCGTAGGGCGCGAGGTGCCGCGCCATCCCCGCGGTCATGCGGCCCGCGAGCACGACCCGGATCCGGTCCCCGCCGAGGCAGCGCGCGGCCTCGAGCAGGTCGATCACGCCCTTCGCGGGCGACAGCGTCCCCGCGAGG
>JAKLKT010000002.1 GCA_023150495.1 Planctomycetota bacterium | reverse complement strand
GTTCCTCACGGCAAGCGCGGTCGGAGGGCGCCGCCCCGGGTCGTGCTCCAGGAGCCCGAGAACGACGGCATCGAGATGGGTGTGGGTCCGGGCGCGGTGTGACGGCGGCGGGAACCGGCCGATCGGCAGCTGGCCGGTGAGCATCTCGTAGAGCACGACACCGAGCGAGTAGAGGTCGGCGCGCCGGTCGATCGCGTGCGAGCGCTCGACCTGCTCCGGCGCCATGTAGTGCGCGGTTCCCATCACGTCATGGGGACCGGTCAGAGCGCTCGTCTTCGTCTCCTCGATCAGCTTGGCGAGGCCGAAGTCCGCGATGCGGACGCGGCCGCCGGAGTCGACGAGGATGTTCTCGGGCTTGATGTCCCTGTGGATGACGCCTTGCTCGTGCGCGTAGTGGAGGCCGTCGCAGAGCTGGACCGCGATCTCGACCGCCCTCGCCGCCTCCATCCGCGCGTCCGCGAGCAGCTGTCGCAGGCTCTTGCCGTCGACGAACTCCATCACGAGGTAGTGGAGGTCGCCGGCCTTGCCGAAATCGTGGATGCCGACGATGTTCCCGTGGGAGAGCTTCGCCAGCGTGCGGGCCTCGCGCTCGAGCCGCTCGGGAAAGCCGGGCTCTTCGCCGAGCTGGGGCGGCAGGACCTTCAGCGCGACGCGGCGGTCGAGCTTCCTCTGGCGCGCCTCGTAGACGGCGCCCATCCCGCCCTGGCCCAACGGCCGGACCACCTCGAGGTCCTCGAAGAGCGGGCGCAGGCTCTCGACGTCGGGCGGCATCCAGCCGCCCGGCGGCGTGCCTTCGTCCGCGCCGAAACCGGCCTCGAGCAGGCAGCGGGGGCAGAGCCCGTGCACCGCGGCCGCTTCGAGCGGGGCTCCGCAGCGGGGGCAGCCGCTCATCCGCGTCCCCCCCGGCCCCCCTTGCGTCGAGCATCCATACCTTCCGGTACAGGAGTCACGGCGGGAGGTTACACCGGGGCGAGGGTCGCGAACAGAGCCCTGATCTCGTCGTCCACGTCCTCGCCTTCGGCGAGCGTGGCGGCGATCTCGTTGCGGAGCGCCCGCTTGTAGCGCTGTCGCAGCCGGTGTGCCGCGACCTTGAGGGCGCCGGGTGTCATTCCGAGCACCTCGGCGCGGCTCGCGTGGAGGGCCCGCTCGCCGCCGGCGATCGTCTCCTTGAGGGCGTCGAACAGCGGCTCCTTTCCGGCCGAGACGTAGCTCTGGCGCAGGCCGGCGAGGACCCGCTCGAGGACCGCGATCGCCCAGTCGCGGTCGTAGAGACGGTCGGGCGTCGCGTCGTGGCGCGGCTCGGCGAGGAACCTGCCCTCCGCCGCCCCCGCATCGAGGGAGAGGGTGAGGCGGCCGCCGCCGCGCTTGATCGCGCTCGCGGACTCCGCCTCGTTGCGGAGGTGGTTCCGGAACGCGGCGAGGAGGAAGTCCCGGAACCGGCCGCGTCCCGGATCCGCGACCGCGAGCGTGTTCCGCTCGATCAGGTTCGCCAAGAACCCCTGCACCGAGTCCTCGGCCTCGTGCGCGTCGCGGCCGGTGCGGCGCGCGAACGCGTAGAGCGGGTACCAGTAGGCGGCGCACAGCGTCCCGAGCGCCGCCCGGGCCTCCGGGGTCGAGCCGCCGCCCGCAGCCCTGACCACGCTCCACCTCGTGGTGGCGAACCCCACGCCCTGATCCTAGACGGCGGCGCCTGCGTGCGGGAAGGGCCCCGGGCCCGCCGGCGGGAGCCTAGGTGCGGAAGCGGGTGTCGGTCCAGGTGCGCCAGCGGTGGCGCAGTCCGGCGCTCACAAGTCGTGTGCTGAAAAGCACTTGCGGCCGCGGCGCAGGTCAACCGTTGACCTGGAAGCGGGCGAGGATTTCGGTGGCGGTCTCTTCGATCGCGCGGTTCGTCACGTCGATCGTCGTCCAGCCCGCGTGCGCGCGCACGATGTCGCGCGCCCACGCGAGCTCGCGCTGGATGTGCGGGAGGTCCGCGTAGCCCTCCGAGGACACCTCGACGCCCATCGCGGCGAGCCGCGTCCGGCGGATCTCGAAGAGCGCCCGCGGCGTGATGTGCAGCGCGAACACGCGGCGCGGCTCAACGAGGTCGATCTCCGGCGGCGGCTTCACGTCGAGGACCAGCGGAAGGTTCGCCGCCTTGTACCCCCTCTGCGCGAGGTGCGCGCACACGGGCGTCTTCGACGTGCGGCTCACGCCCACGACCACGATGTCGGCGTGCACGAAGTTCTTCGGGTTCTGTCCGTCGTCGTTCTTCACCGTGAACTCGAGCGCCTCGATCCGCCGGAAGTACTCCGCGTCCATCCGGTGCAGGAGCCCGGGCTGGCTCACCGGCGACTCGTGGAGCCACGCGCCGATCCGCGCCATCAGCGGGCCCATGAGGTCGACCGCCTGAACGCCGTACTGGGCCGCGCGGTTCAGGAGCCCGACCCGCTGCTCCGCGTTCACGAGCGTGTAGACGACGAGCGCCCCCTCGCCGGCCGCGCGGTCGATCGTCTCCGCGAGCGCCGCCGGGTCGCGCATGTTCGAGACGATCCGGAGCCGCACCTGCTCGTGCCGGAACTGGAGCAGCGCCGCCTGCACGACCTTGGCGCCCGTCTCGCCCGTCGAGTCGGAGATCACGTAGATCGAGCGGCGCTCGTCGGAGCTCAACTGCCCTCCCGCCAGAGGTGCCCGTCCGGGTAGACCTCCTTCTTCCAGATCGGCACGTCCTTCTTGAGCCGCTCGATCGCCGCCGCGCAGGCCTCGAGCGCGTGCGCGCGCCGCGGCGCCGACACCGCGATCGCGAGGCTCACGCCGCCGACCTCCACGCGCCCGCGCCTGTGGTGGATCGCCACGTGCCACGCGCCCTTCTCCCGGAGCGCCCCCGCGAGCCGCGCGAACTGCCTCATGGCCATCGACTCGAGCACCTCATACTCCAGGTGGAGGACCTTCCGGCCCGCGTTCTCGCCGCGCACGGTGCCGAGGAAGGTCGCGATCGCGCCGCAGCGCGGGTCGCGGACGGCCTCGAAGGAGGCGGAAGGGTCGATCTCTCCGTCCACGATCCGGAAATCGTCGCGGAGGCGGGGGGGCTCCGGGGGACCCCTCACTTCGGCCCCCAACGCCCCCTCACATACTCCTCGACGAGCGCCATGAACTCCTCCGCGATGCCCTCTCCCTCGAGGAGCACGCGCCGTTCCCCGTCGACGTAGACCGGCGCCTTCGGCTCCTCGCCGCTGCCCGGCAGCGAGATGCCGACGTCCGCGGCGCGCGACTCGCCGGGCCCGTTCACCACGCAACCCATCACCGCGACCTTGAGCGTCTCGGCGCCGGGGTAGCGCGTCTTCCACTCCGCGCGGCTCCGCTCGAGGTGCGACTGGATCCGCTCCGCGAGCTCGCGGAAGAAGGTCGACGTCGTGCGGCCGCAGCCGGGGCACGATGTCACCGAGGGGCGGAAGGAGCGGAGCCCCAGCGCCTGGAGCAGCTCCTCGCAGAGCCGCACCTCGCGCGTGCGGTCGCCCTTCACCTCCGGCGTGAGGCTCGCGCGGATCGTGTCGCCGATGCCCTCCGCGAGGAGGATCGAGAGCGCCGCGGCCGTCGCGACCTCGCCCTTGATCCCCATGCCCGCCTCGGTGAGGCCGAGGTGGAGCGGGAGGTCCGTCTTCCGGGACAGCGTGCGGTAGACCGCCACCATCTGCGGCAGCCGCGAGACCTTGCACGAGAGGATGATCCGGTCGGCCGGGAGCCCGAGGGCCTGCGCGGCCTCGGCGCTCTCGAGCGCGCTCTCGACGAGCGCCTCGTTCTCGACCTCCTCGGCGCTCCTCGGCTCCTTGCGCTTCGCGTTCGCGTCCATCTTCCGCGCGAGGACCTCCGGGTCGAGGCTCCCCGCGTTGACGCCGATCCGCACCGGCTTCCCGAGGTCCCTCGCGATCTCGATGAACGTGGTGAAGTTCTCGTCGCGGCGCGCGCCGCGGCCCACGTTGCCCGGGTTGATCCGGAACTTCGCGAGGGATCTCGCGCAGGCCGGGAAGCCCTTGAGCAGCCGGTGGCCGATGAAGTGGAAGTCGCCGACGAGCGGGACCCCGTCGAGCCGCCTCGCGATCTCGGGGACGGACTTCGCGGCATCCTCGTTGTTGACCGTGATCCGGACGATCTCGCTGCCGGCGTCCGCGAGCGCGCGCGCCTGCGCGACGGTCGCGGCGACATCCGCGGTGTCGGTGTCCGTCATCGACTGGACGACGACCGGGTTCTCCCCGCCGATGAGGACGTTGCCCACGCGGACCACCTTGGTCGGGCGGCGCGCCGCGATCCCCACGGCTAGCCTCCGGAGACCGGCGGGATGACGTCCACGACCGCGCCCGGCCTCACCGGCGCGTCGTCCGCGACGAACTCGTCGTCCACGGCGAAGCGGCAGGACGCGAGCTGCCCCGCGATCGCCGGGCACGCCTTCGCGAGCGCCGCGCGCAGGGCGGCGACGGAGCTCCCGTCCACGTCGATCCGCGCCCGGCCCGCCCTCTCCCGCACGCCCGCGTAGAGCCGGACGGTGGTCACGACGGGTTCCCCCGCGCCCCCTCCGATCCGGCCACGTTGTAGAACGCGTCCCGTTCCACCGGCTCGCGTCCCGCCTCGCGGATGACCTCGCGCAGGCGCTCCTCGGTGAGCCCCTCGGGCGTCTCGGCGCCCGCCATGTGGTAGATGCGCTCCCACGTGACCGTGCCGTCGATGTCGTTCGCGCCCCACGAGAGGGCGAGCTGCGCCACCTTCACGCCGAGCATGATCCAGTAGGCCTTGATGTGCGGCACGTTGTCGAGGAGCAGCCGGCCGACGGCGACGTTCCGGAGCGCGTCGAGCCCGCTCGGCGCGCCGAGCTTCGCGAGGCGGTTGAAGTCCGGGTGGTACGCGAGCGGGATGTAGCTCTTGAGCCCGCCCGTCCGGTCCTGCAGGTCGCGCAGGCGCAGGATGTGGTCCACGCGCTCCTCGACCGTCTCGATGTGGCCGTAGAGCATCGTCGCGTTCGTGGGGATCCCGAGCGCGTGCGCGGTCTCGTGCACCTCGAACCAGCGGTCGGCGTCGGCCTTGTCGCGGCAGACCTTGTAGCGCACGCGGTCGGCGAAGACCTCGGCGCCGCCGCCCGGCACCATGTCGAGCCCCGCCGCCTTGAGCTCCTTGAGCACGTCGCCGAGGCTCTTCCCGGTGAGCTCCGCGAGGTAGGCGATCTCGATCGCCGTGAACGCCTTGATCGCGACGCCCGGGTGCTCGCGCTTCAAGGCGCGCAGCATGTCCGTGTAGTACGAGAAGGGGAGCGTCGGATGCACGCCGCCGACGATGTGGAACTCGCTCAGTCCCTTGTCCTTGTACGGCGCGACGTGCTCGAGCACCTGGTCGACCGACCAGAGCCACGCCCCCTCCTGCCCTTCCTTCCGGTAGAAGGAGCAGAACATGCAGTCGTACTTGCAGATGTTGGTGTAGTTGATGTGGCGGTTCTTCAGGTAGTAGGCGACGTTGCCGTGGAGCCGCTCGCGGACCGCGTTCGCGGCCCAGCCGAGCGCGTTGACGTCCTCCGACTGGAAGAGGCGGACGCCGTCCTCGAACGTGAGGCGCTCGCCCGCGAGCGCCTTCTCGACCTGCGGGAGGATGTCGCTCGTGCGGAAGACCGCGGGGACGGAAAGCCGGGGGGGTGCGGGGGCCGCCCTCACGAGAGCACCGCCTCGTAGTAGACGTTCCGGCGGCGCGGCTCGAACCCGCACATGCGGATCGACCGCTCGATCCCCGGGCCGTCGAGCGCGTAGGTCGTGCCCGCGGCGGAGACGACGTTCTCCTCGAGCATCGTCGAGCCCATGTCGTTCACGCCGCAGCGGAGCGAGATCTCCGCGACGCGCGCGCCCTGCGTGACCCACGACGCCTGGAGGTTCCTGACGTTGTCGAGGTAGAGCCGCGCGACCGCGGCCGTGCGGAGGTACTGGTGCGACTCGAGCTTGCTGTACCGCCACATCGCCGTGTTCTCGGGCTGGAAGGTCCAGAGGATGAACGCGGTGAAGCCCTTGGTCTCGTCCTGCAGCTGCCGGACGCGCTCCATGTGCTCGACCCGTTCCGCGAGCGTCTCCGCGTGGCCGAACATCATGGTCGCGGTGGAGCGCATGCCCACCCTGTGCGCGGTGCGGTGGACGTCGATCCACGCCTCGGTCGTCGTCTTCAGGGGCGCGATGATCCGGCGCACGCGGTCGACGAGCATCTCGCCGCCGGCGCCGGGGATCGTGCCGAGGCCCGCCTCGCGGAGCCGTCGGATCACGGTCTCGACCGGCAGCTCCTCCACCTTCGCGATGTGCTCGATCTCGGGCGCCGAGAAGCCGTGGACGTTGACCGGATAGCGCTCCTTGATGTAGCGGAGCATGTCCTCGTACCACGTGAGCGGGAGGTCCGGGTGGTGGCCGCCCTGGAGGAGGATCTGGATGCCGCCGACCTCGAGCAGCTCCTCGATCTTCCTGCCGATCTGCTCGTGCGAGAGGACGTACACCTCCTTGTCGCCCGGCGCCCGGTAGAAGGCGCAGAAGCGGCAGTAGGTGACGCAGGCGTTCGTGTAGTTGATGTTCCTCTCGACGATGTAGGTGACGACGGGCTCGGGGTGGAGGTGCAGCCGCCGCTTGTGGGCGAGCGCCGCGAGGACGTGGGTCTCGCCCTCCGTGAGCAGCGCCACCCCCTCGTCGAAGTCCAGGCGTTCGTGGGCCGCGGCCTTCTCAGAGGCCCGGTCGAGCAGCTTTGCCATCGGGGGATTCAGCCTATCACGCGGCTCCAACGGCCCGGGGGGAGCGCTTGGCGCCCCCGCGCGTAGCGGAAGTGGATGCGCACCTCCCTCCTCCTCGCGCTCCTCCTCCTTCCCGCCGCCGGGGGCGAGCCCGACCCCGCGAGGCGCGCGGTCGCCTGGCTCGAACGCGAGGTGGGAAAGCTCGTCGACTCCGAAGGCACGCCGCGAAAGCCCTTCACGTACGCGATCACGGGCCTCGTCTACCTGATGGACGGCGGCACGCGCACGGGTCCGGACCGCGTGCGGGCGATCCGCGAGTACCTCGTGCGCTGGATCGACGCGCTCGGGAAGCGGCTCCTCGACCCGGACGCGCTGCCCGGCGCGCACGGCGTCGCGGACTCGCGGAAGGTCTGCCAGTACACGTGGCCGCTCGCCGCCGCGGCGCTCTTCTTCGGCGAGCTCGAGCTGCGCGGGATCGAGGCGCGGCAGGCGCACGGGACGCTCGAGCGCATCCTTGACCTGCTCGTCGCCGCGCAGGATGCGAACGGGGGCTGGGGGCACGGCGGATACCCGTCCACGCTCCTCGCGTCGTCGAGCTGCGTCGCCACCGCCCTCGGGCTCTGCGGCGCGATCGAGGGGCACGAGCGCGCGGAGCCGATCAGGCGCGCGCGGGAGTACTACCGGGCCGCGCGCCTGCCGAACGGGAGCTTCCCGTACGACCCGGGCCAGCGGCAGTCCGGCTTCGCGGAGACCAACGTCGGGCGGACGGCCGGCGCCCTCTTCGCCTGGCACGCGCTCGGGATGGAGCGCGACGACGCCTTCGAGGGCAGCGCGCGCTACCTCATGGAGAACCTGAATCTCGTGTGCGAGGGGCACGGATCGCCCTGCCTCAACATGTTCTTCGGGGGGCTTTCGTGCCGCATGCTCGGCGCGGAGGAGTGGAAGCGCTTCAAGGAGACGTACTTCGTGCGGATCGCCGACGCGCAGGAGGAGGGCGGCGTGCTCCGCTGCGTGTGCGAGGGGAAGGCGTTCGGCGTGACGTGCGACTCGAAGGACCCCTTCGGCGGGATCGCCGTGTTCGCCGACCAGCAGGCCGCCTACACGACCGCGCTCCACGCGTTCGTGCTGCTCCTCGACCGCGGCGAGCTCAGGATCCTCGACCGCCGCCGGCCGGGCGCCCCGATCACGGGGAAGCGGAAGTAGCGCGTGCCGGCCGGATGCCTTGCAGCCCGGATACAGTAGTCGGGCGCATGCGCATCGAGGCACCCGGCGCCCGGTCCCTGCCGTCGTCTGCGGCACGAATGCCGCACCCTCCTGCCGCAAGCCGTTGCGGCGCAAGGACATGGGGCGCCCGAATCGGGAAAAGATCACGTGCTGGTTGAGACGCTGGTCACCGGGCCGTTCCAGGAGAACAGCTACCTCGTCGCGAAGGGCGAGGGGCAGCCGTGCGTCCTCATCGACCCGGGCGACGAGGCCGACCGGATCGCCGGGCGGATCGAGGAGCTCGGGCTCAAGCCCGAGATCATCCTCAACACGCACGGGCACCTGGACCACATCGGGGCCGTGCCGGACCTCCGCGAGCGCTACGGGATCCCGTTCGCGATCCACCCGGAGGACCGCTTCCTGCTCGAGAACGTCGACGCGCAGGCCGCGATGTTCGGCCTCTCGGGGTACGAGGATCCCGTCGTCGACCGCGAGCTCAGGCCCGGCGAGACGGTGGAGGCCGCGGGGCTCCGCTTCGAGGTCTTCCACGCGCCCGGCCACAGCCCCGGCCACGTCGCGTTCCTCGTGGAGGGCGTCGTGTTCGGCGGCGACTGCCTCTTTGAGGGCTCCATCGGCCGCTCCGACCTCCCCGGCAGCGACCCGGCCGCGCTCCGCCGGACGCTCCGGGAGGTGTTCCTCGCGTGGCCCGATGCGACGCGCGTCTATCCGGGCCACGGCCCGGCGACGACGATCGGAAAGGAGCGGCGAAGCAACCCGTTCCTGACCGGCGCCTTCCCCTGGTAGCTGGCGCGGCGCGCCCCCGCACCCCCCCTTCTTCCGGGCGCCGAGGGGCTCCCGGTATCATCCGGAGGCGATGGAACACCTGACGTCGGTCCTCTGCGCCGTCGACCTCTCCGACTGCTCGAAGTGCGCCCTCGAGCAGGCCTCGCGCATCGCGAAGCGCGACGGCGCCGCCCTCTCCCTCCTCCATGTCATCGAGCCGCGGGTCGTGGATGACCTCGAGCAGATGATGCCCAAGGGCAGCGACGTCCGGAAGGGCGCCCTCGACGGCGCAAGGCGCGAGCTCGAGAAGTTCGGCGCGGGCATCGTGCCCCCGAAGACGAAGCTCGATGTCGTCGTCGGCGATCCGCTCGAGACGATCCTCGCGAAGGCGAAGGAGGCGAACGCGCAGCTCGTGGTGATCGGCGCGTTCGGCGTGACCGGCGCGGGTCGCGGCGCCGGCTCGCTCGCGCTCAAGATGGCGCGGAAGTCGCCGATCCCGGTGCTTCTCGTCGACGGACGGCACGCGGCGGACTTCCACTCCGCGATGGTGGGGATCGACTTCTCCGAGCAGTCCGCGCGGGCCCTCTTCGCCGCGCTCCAACTCGCACGGCTCGAGCGCTGCCCGCTCCACGCCGTCCACGTCTTCGCGCCGCCGCCGCTCCACTACGGCGCGCCGACGCCCCAGGCCTCGCCGACCTACCAGCGCCAGTTCCAGGCGGCGCTGAAGCAGCGCCTCGAGGCGCTCGTCGCGGAGCAGAGGAAGCTCGTCCCGGACGTCAAGGTCGCCTGCGAGCTCTTCGAGCACACGAGCCACGGCCAGGGCCTCATCGACTACGCCACGGGGAAGAAGATCGACGTCGTCGTCCTCGGCACGCTCGGCCGGTCGAACCTGAAGACGCTCCTGCTCGGGAGCACGGCGGAGCGCGTCGTCCGCGACACGCCCTGCTCCGTGCTCGCGGTGCCGCCGAAGGCGTGAAGTACGGGGGGTGCGGGGGCCGTCCGTGGAGCTCGCCGACGACCCCGGGAACCTGCCCGGCCTCGGCATGGCGAAGCCCTCGGCGCTCCGCGCGCTCGGGCTCCTGACGGTCCGCGACCTCCTCTTCCACCTCCCGCGACGGCACGAGGACCGGACGACCTTCCGGCCCCTCGCGAGCCTCGAGGACGGCGAGACCGCCGTCGTCCGCGGCCGCGTCGAGGCGGTCCGCGCCGTCCACCTGCGCGGGCGGACCTCCTACGTGCAGGCGACCGTCACGGACGCGAGCGGTTTTGTCGACGTCCGCTGGTGGAACATGCCGTGGCTCGCGAAGAGGATCCCCGCGGGCGCCGACGTGATCCTCTTCGGGAGGTTCAGGAACGGCCGGCTCACCCAGCCCGAGCTCGAGGTGCTGCGCGGCGAGGACCCCCTCCACGCCGGCCGCATCGTCCCCATCTACCCGCTGAGCGAGGGCGTCACGGCGCCGGCGCTGCGGCGCGCGATCCACGTCGCGATCGAGGAGGCGGTCGGCAAGGTCGAGGATCCGCTCCCCGAGCGGATCCGGGCCGCGCGGAACCTCGCGCCGCTCCCGGCCGCGCTCAGGGACGCGCACTTCCCGGCGGATCGCGAGGCGCTCGAGCGGGCGAAGGACCGGCTCCGGTACCAGGAGCTCTTCCTCTACGAGGTGGCGCTCGCGATCCGGCACCGGAAGACGCGCCTCGAGCGGGGGATCGCGCACAGGTGGAGCAGGACGCTCGATGCGCGCATCCGCGCGCGGCTGCCCTTCGCGCTCACGGACGCGCAGGAGCGCGCGCTCGCGGAGATCCTCCGCGACCTGCGGTCGCCGGAGCCCATGCACCGGCTGCTCCAGGGCGACGTGGGCTCGGGGAAGACCGCCGTGGCCGTCTACGCGGCGCTCGTCTCGGTCGCGAACCGGAAGCAGGTCGCCTTCCTCGCGCCGACGGAGGTCCTCGCCCGCCAGCACATGGCGACGCTCGGGGCCTACCTCCGGGGCTCGGAGGTCTCGACCGCGCTGCTCGTCGGCAGCACGCCGCAGGCGGAGCGGAAGGAGGTCCTCGCGCGCCTCGCCGACGGCGGGATCGACCTCGTGGTCGGCACCCACGCGCTCCTCGAGCCGTCCGTCGCCTTCGCGGCGCTCGGGCTCGTGGTCGTGGACGAGCAGCACAAGTTCGGCGTCGCGCAGCGCGCGACCCTCATCCGGAAGGGCTCGCGGCCCGACGTGCTCGTGATGACCGCGACGCCGATCCCCCGCACGCTCGCGCTCACCGCGTACGGCGACCTCGACGTGTCCGTCATCGACGCGCTGCCGCCCGGGCGCGTCCCGCCGAGGACGCGCATCCTCACCCGCGGCCGCGCGGGCCTCGCGTACGGCAAGGTGCGCGAGGAGGTGGGGCGCGGGCGCCAGGCATACGTCGTCTTCCCGCTCGTCGAGGAGTCCGAGGAGGTCGACGCGCAGGCGGCCGAGGAGGGCTGCCGGCGCCTCGCGGAGGGCCCGCTCGCGGGGCTGCGGCTCGGCCTCGTCACCGGCCGGACGCCGCCCGAGGAGCGCGGCGCGACGATGGACGCGTTCCGCAGGGGCGCGGTCGACGTGCTCGTCGGCACGACGGTGCTCGAGGTCGGCCTCGACGTCGGCAACGCGACCGTGATGGTCGTCGAGAACGCCGAGCGCTTCGGCCTCTCGACGCTCCACCAGCTGCGCGGCCGGATCGGGCGCGGCGCCGCGGCCTCCTTCTGCTTCCTCGTGGCCGCGGGCCGGCTCTCCGAGGAGGCGCGGGCGCGGCTCGACGTCCTCGAGGCGACGCACGACGGCTTCAAGATCGCGGAGGAGGACCTCCGGCTGCGCGGGCCGGGCGAGTTCTTCGGCACGCGGCAGCACGGGCTCCCGGAGTTCAAGGTCGCGGATCTCACGCGGGACCACGCGGTGCTCGAGGAGGCGCGGAAGGACGCGTTCGCGCTCCTCGACGCGGATCCGGCGCTCTCGAAGGAGCCGCTCCTGAAGGCCGAGCTCAAACGGGCTTTCGCCGGGCGGTTCGGGCTCTTCGACGTGGGGTAGGGGGGGCCGGGGGGGGTGCCCGCGCCTCATGACCCGCCCATGACCTGCTGCCCGGATCCTCTCCGGTCTCATGCGGAGGCCCAGGTTCCCGAACCCTCCCTTCTTCCTCGCGCTCTTCGCGCTCCTCGCGGACAGCCCGCCCGCCTTCGCCCAGGAGGGCAGGAAGAAGCCGGCGTTCCACCTGCCCGAGTCGGCCGCGCCCGCGGCGCCCGCGGAGGACCAGCGCGACGACTCCCTCGAGCGCACGCTCCAGGGGCTGCGCGGCTGGCCCGCGCCCTCCGCGCGGCAGGCGGCGGAGCGGCTCATCGTGCAGAAGGAGCGGAGCCTCCCGCTCGTCGTCGGCGTCCTCGTGGCCGCGGAGCCCGAGATGGCCGGGCTGAAGCCGGGCGCCGCGTACGTGGTCGGCCGCATCGGCGGCAAGGAGCACGTCGTCACGCTCCTGCTCGTCGCCGCCGAGAAGGAGCAGCACAACCAGGCATCCGTCTTCCTCGAGGCGGCCGTGCGCCTCGACAAGGACACCGCGGTCTCCGAGGCGTTCCGCTTCTTCCGGACCTCGGACACGACGCTCCGCCACGAGGCGACGCAGTTCGTGATGAACCACGTGACCGCGGCCAACCTGCCGGCGGTCCTCGACCTGCTCGACCGCCGCAAGTCCGAGCGGCCGTTCACGCGCGAGATCGGCCTCCGCCTCCTCGACCGGCTGGTCGAGACGAAGCAGGCCGATTGGAAGGACGTCGCGGACTGGTTCTACCGCTCCCTCGGGGACGAGTCGCCGCAGGTCGCGGGCCGGGCGATGCGGCTGCTCGCGGCGCGGAAGGAGCCCGAGAACGTCAAGGCGCTGAACGAGCTGATCACGAAGGAGGCGAGCTACTGGCGCCAGCGCTCCTACGCCGCCCTCGCGCTCACGCTCTACTCCTCGGCCTACCGCGAGCCCTCGCTCGATCCCGCGACGGTGCAGGCGCTCCGCGGGGAGAGGGGGCTCGCCCACGTGAAGGAGCCGCTCGCCCGCGCGGCGGCCGCGCTCGCGCTCGCGCAGGCCGCGCTCCGGACGAACGACCCGGAGCTCGTCCGCCTGCTCGACCGGGAGATCCCGATCGTGCTCATCGACTCGGTCGGCGCCCGGAACCAGCACTACCGCGACTTCGGCTCGGTCATGCCGCTCTCCTACGCGATGCTCCGGCGGATCACCGGCCAGACGCTGCCCGACAACGCCCCCGCTTGGGCGCAGTGGTGGACCGACCACGGCCGGCTGTTCCGCGCGAAGCGGGAGCTGCTCGACGTCGAGGAGCGCGACCTTCCCGACCTCGAGATCGACGCCACCGCCCCGGCCTCCGCCGGCGGGCGCCGCGTGCGGTTCACCACCGCGGGCTCGAAGCGTCCCGTCTATCTGCACGGAACCGCGCTCGCGCTCCCCGCGGCGGACATGGCGCGCCTCGTCGCGCTGCTCAAGCGCTACGCGTTCTTCGAGGCGCCGCAGGCCGACGCGGGAGCGTTGGACCCCGAGGCGGCGGTCGTCACCGTCCGCGTCGGCGACCTCGACCGGACGGCGGCGTTCGGAGCCGGCGAGGGTCTGACCGCGATCCGGGACGACCTCGTGCGCGAGGTCAAGGCGCTCGCCCTCGAGTTCGCGTGGCAGAGGTGGTGGTCGATCGACACGCAGCCGAACTGGGACCTCTTCTTCCTCGAGGAGCAGAAGTGGTTCAAGGAGCACGCCGATCCCGCGGAGAGGGCCGCCCACCTGCGCGGGATGATCGCCTCGTCGCTCAAGAGCCTCGTCTCCGTCGAGGAGCGCGTCGACGCGGCGCGCACCGCGCGGGAGCTGCCGGGGGGCGGCGCCGCGCTCACCGACGCGGAGGTGCGGTCCTTCGTGGCCGCCGTGGCCTCGGAGCGGGACGCGAACGAGTTCGTCGCCGCGGCCATCGACCTCCTCGTGCCCGCGGCGGGCGACCGTGCCACGAAGCCGCTCGTCGACATCCTCGCCGACATGATCGGCCTCGACGCGAAGCGCCTTCTCACGCGCCTCTGCGCGTCGCTGGACGACGGCCGCGTGGCGACCCTCGCCGTCGACCCGCGCTGGAAGGTGCGTCAGGCGGCGGTCGAGGCGCTCGCGGGGCGCGACCCCGCGGTAACGAAGCCGCTCCTCGTCGCGCGCCTCGACGACGAGGAGCTCCTCGTCCGCATGGCCGCGGCCGGCGAGCTCGCGCGCTTGAAGGCGCCCGAGTCGCTGCCGGTCCTCCGCGACCTCGCGACGAACGAGACGGCCGACGTGCGCGGGGCCGCGGCCTTCGGCTTCGGCATCCTCGGCGGGAACGAGGGGCGCGAGGGTGCCCGCGCGCTGCTGCTCGGCCGGAAGAAGGGCGAGGCGGGCGACGTGAACCCCGAGGTGCGCGTCCGCGCGATCGACGGCCTCGTCGAAGGGGGGGAGCCCGAGGGGGCGGGGATCATCCTCGGCGTCTTCGCGACGGAGGCGGATGTGCGCGTCCGCGCGGCCGCTGCCGACGCGCTCGTGCGCCTCGAGAGCCCGGCGCTCGTCGAGCAACTGATGGAGCGCCTCCAGGAGACGGCGGCGGCCGACCCGGAGCGCGTGGCGCTCGTCAACGTGCTCGCGCGGTTCCGGAGCGACCGGCCCCTCGACCTCCTGCGCGCGGTCGTGAAGGGCGACGACGAGCTCTCCGCCGAGGCCGCGGCGCTCGGCCTCGCCCGCCGATGGGACGACGCCGCGCTCGTCCCGCTCATCCGGATGCTCCGGACCGGCCGCAGCACGCGCGCCGCGGTCCGCCACCTCCAGATCCTCACGAGCCAGGCGTTCGAGAGCGAGAGCTACGCGGAGCAGGCGAAGAGCTACCAGGGCTGGGCCACGGCGCAGGGCACGGCGAACGCGCGCGTGTGGTTCCGGGACGCGCTCGAGCAGCGCGGCTACGACGTGAGGGCGTTCGCCGACTGGGTGGCGGCGCCGGCGCTCGCCGCGCCGTCGGACGCGATGGTCCCGGTGCTGCTCAAGGCGCTCCGGGACAAGGAGTGGTACCTCCCCCGGAACGCCTCCTACCTCCTCAACATGCGGGTCGAGTCGGGGGCGCCGCAGGAGATCAGCTACGCGACCTCGGCCGAGGACGCGGAGGCCGCGATCCGCGCGTACCACGAGTGGTGGGACGCCTACAAGAAGGCCGAGGAGGCGCGGAAGAACGGGTAGCCGGGCGCGGTTACGCTTGCGGGGTGCCGGACGAGGCCGCGACGCTCCCCGGATCAGAGGGCTCCCTCCCCCCCGCGCCCCCCCTCCCCGAGGCGCCGCAGGGCAGCCGCCGGCCCCTGATCTGGGGCGGCCTTCTCTTCTCGCTGCTCGGCAGCATCGCCATCCTCGTGATCGCGCACCGGCGCTCCGTCGAGGAGCTCCTCCCGGACATCGCGATGGCGGCCGCGCGCCACAACCTCGACGCGGACCTCGTGGCCGCGGTCGTGGAGGCGGAGTCCGGGGGGAACCCGTCGGCCGTGTCGCGCGCGCAGGCCTACGGCCTCATGCAGGTGCGGATCCCGACGGCGCGGGACATGGCCGGCCGCGACGTCACGATCGACGAGCTCTTCGACCCCGAGGTGAATCTCGACCTCGGCTGCCGCTACCTCCGCCGGATGCTCGACCGGTACCGGGGCGACGTGCGCCTCGCGCTGATGGCGTACAACGCGGGCCCGGGGAAGGTCGACCAGTGGCTCGCGGAGGAGCCCGACCCGGCGCGCGCGCTCCGCCACAAGGCGTATGGCGAGACGCGCGCGTACGTGCTGAAGGTCCTCGAGCTCGCGCGGGAGCGGAAGGAGGGCTGATCTACCGGAGGTCGAGGGAGAGCAGGAACTCCGCGTTGCTCTGCGTCTTCTCGAGCCGGCTCCTGAGGAGCGTCATCGCCTCCGGCAGCTGCATCTCGTTCAAGATCTTCCGCAGCAGGTAGACGCGCTGGAGCTCGTCCGGGTGGAGCAGGAGCTCCTCCTTGCGCGTGCCCGACCGCTGGAGATCCATCGCCGGCCAGATGCGGCGCTCGGCGAGGCGCCGGTCGAGCACGAGCTCCATGTTGCCGGTGCCCTTGAACTCCTCGAAGATCACCTCGTCCATCCGCGAGCCGGTGTCGATGAGCGCGGTGCCGAGGATCGTCAAGCTGCCGCCCTCCTCGATGTTGCGGGCCGCGCCGAAGAACCGCTTCGGCTTCTGGAGCGCCGCCGCGTCGATGCCGCCGGTGAGGATGCGGCCGCTGTGCGGCGCCTCGGCGTTGTACGCGCGGCCCATGCGCGTGATCGAGTCGAGCAGGATCACGACGTCGCGCCCCGCCTCGACGAGCCGCTTCGCCTTGTTGATGACCATCTCCGCGACGATGCAGTGCCGCGACGGCGGCTCGTCGAAGGTCGAGGAGATCACCTCCGCCTTCGTGTTCCGCTCCATGTCCGTCACCTCCTCGGGCCGCTCGTCGAGGAGGAGGATGATGAGGTCGCACTCGGGGTGGTTCGCGCTGATCGCGTTCGCGATGAGCTGGAGGATGATCGTCTTGCCCGCGCGCGGCGGCGAGACGATGAGGCCGCGCTGCCCCTTCCCGACGGGGGAGAGCATGTCGATGATGCGCGTCTCGACGGTCTCCTTCCGCGTCTCGAGGATGAGCCGCTTGTCGGGGTAGAGCGGCGTCAGGTCCTCGAAGACCGGCCGCGTCGCCGCGAGCTCCGGCGGCCCGCTGTTGACCGTCTCGACCCGCAGGAGCGCGAAGTACCGCTCGCCCTCCTTCGGCGGCCGGATCGCGCCCGCGATGTGGCAGCCGCTCCGGAGGCCGAGCCGCCGGATCTGCGAGGGCGAGATGTAGATGTCGTCGGGCGACGCCGTGTAGGAATGGAGCGGCGAGCGGAGGAACCCGAAGCCGTCCGGCAGGATCTCGAGCACCCCCTCGCCCATCAGCGCGCCCTCGTCGGCGGCGCTCGTGCGGAGCACGCGGAGGATCAGGTCCTGCTTCGTGATGCCGCTCGCGTCGGGGATCCCGCGCTTGCCGGCGAGATCGATGATCTCGGGCAGCCCGAGCTTCTGCAGCTCATGGATGTGGGCCTCGCCCTTGTCGAGCCGCTTCAGGATGTCGCCGAGGTCGACGGGGGGCGGAGCCGGGGGGGCCTCGGGGGCCGCCGTCTCGACCGCTTCCTCCTCCTCCGCCGCCCGACGCCGGGACGGGGCCGCCTTCGCGGCGCCTCGCTTCGCTGCCATGCTTCTACCTCTTGGTGCGCGGACCGAGCCGCGCGATGAGCCGTCGCACCTCGCTCCGGGTGCGCTCCTGCCCGTCCGAGTTGTCGATCGAGAGATCCGCCCGGGCGCGCTTCCTCATGCAGGACCACTGCCGCGCCTCGCGAGCCCGGTGGTGCGCGTCCGTCCAGCCCCGGGTGCGCCGCGTGCGCGCACGGCGCTTCCGCGCGGGGCAGGCGACGTAGACGACGGCGTCGCAGAGCTCGTCCGCGCCGGTCTCCTGGAGGAGTGCCGCGTCGAGGAGCACGTGGCGCGCCTTGGCTCGCCCGATCGCGAGGACGATCGCCTCGCGGATCCGCGGGTGCGTGACCTCCTCGAGCGCCTTCAGCGCGCGGGGGTCCTTGAACACCTTCTCGGCGAGCATCTGGCGGTCGATCCTTCCCTTTCCGAGGCCCTTGATCCGCCGCCGGAGGGCGGCGAGCACCTCCCTTCGCCCGAGGACCTCGCGCGCGATCGCATCCGCGTCCACGTGGACGGCCGCCGTCTCGAGGGCCCAGAGCCTCGCGACCGTGCTCTTGCCCGAGGCGATGCCGCCGACGAGCCCGATGACGAGGCGAGACATGGCCGAAGCGGCCGGTAGGGGAAAAGGATGCCAGGGCGGAAGGCCGGAGGAGCCGGGAAGGTGCCTTGGCCGGCAGGGACGTTAGCAGGGGGGCCGGGGGGCGTCAAGGCGTCCAAGCCCCCCGACGCCTGCCGGGAAGGGACCCCGGGGGCCCCGCCAAGCGGGCGACTGCCCCGTTGACGCGGCTCCGCCGGCTCGGGTAAGGTTTCGCGTCCGGGTTGAAGCGGCCCGGCGGAACCACTCGGCCCCCTGTCCACGGGCCCAAGGAGCTCTTCATGCGTATGCGGGAACGCGGCATCGGCAACATGCCGTTCATCGCCATGATCGTGCTGCTGGTCGTCGCGATCGGCCTCTTCTTCATGAAGTCGGACGACGCGTCCACGTGGCAGGCGGAGGCGGCGAAGCTCAGGGCGCAGAACGCGCAGAGCATCGAGATCCTCGACGGCGCGCGCAAGGCCTACGGCGCGTGGGTCGAAATCGCCGGCCTCGGGATCAACGAGCTCCAGCCCAAGGAGGAGGGCGGCAAGACCGTCTATCCCACGGCTGCCCTCATCAAGGACAAGGTCTCGCAGTGGATGATGGACCAGGCGGCGGAGCTCGCCTCGAAGAGCACGGCGAAGGTCAAGAACCGCCAGTACCAGGTGGACAAGACGGGCAACACCGTGAGGGTCACCGAGACGGGCGACACCACCTCGATCCAGCTCTTCGGCACGCCCTTCGTGAAGGAGACGATCACCTTCCAGGGCTTCCTCGCCCCGCTCGCGTCGCAGTTCGCCTACGCGGCGAAGGCGATCGAGGACAACAACGGCATGTTCGAGACCGAGTACAAGAGCTACCAGACCCGGACCGCGCAGCTCCAGGCGAAGGTCAACGAGCAGGCCACGCAGTTCCAGACCGACATCGCGAGCAAGGCGCAGGCCTTCGACACCGAGAAGACGCGCGCCGACCAGATGCAGGACCAGGTGAACCAGGCGTCGGCGAGGAACGACGAGTCGCAGGCGAAGATCGGGGCGCTCGTCGCCGAGTACAGCAAGTCGAAGCGCATGTCCGACATCGAGAAGCAGGCGCTCCTGAGCCGCATCATCAACGAGAAGAGCAAGATGGAGATCGCGATGAAGGAGGACCCGAAGGACGGGGAGGTCCTCGTCGCGGACGCGCGGCAGGGGCTCGTCTTCCTCGACAAGGGCAAGAACTTCCGCGTCGCGCCGAACATGAAGTTCCGCGTCTGGCGCATCGGCAAGGGCAACGTGCGCGAGAACGTGGCTGAGGTCGAGGTCATCGATGTCAGCGACACGAGCGCCAAGGCCCGCGTGACCAAGCTCTTCAGCGCGCGCGTGCCGGTCGCCCAGGGGATGAGCTTCTCGAGCCCGTTCTACGACCCGCACAAGAAGCTCCGCGTCCACATCTACGGCAACCTGCGCTACTACCCGAGCGATCTCGCCAAGCGCCGCCTCGCCGAGAGCGGCTGCCGGTCGACATCGAGGCCGAGGCGGGCACGCCCGAGGAGGCGGCGGCGAACGAGGAGAAGGCGAAGGCGCAGCGCGCGGCGCGCATCCGCGAGGTCATGGACACGGCGGCGACGCTCGGCGCGATCGTCGTGACCGAGGACGTCCTCCAGACCTTCATCCAGTACTAGACCGGGAAGTCCCGGACGATACGGAAGAGGCGGGCGGCGCAGCGGCGCCGCCCGTCGCATTTCCCGGGAAGACCCCTCGGGCCCGAACCTTCTCCGGCCCGCGTAGAATCCGTGCCCGTGAGCGAAGGCGGAACGCGCATGACCCTCTCGGAGCACCTGGACGAGCTCCGGACGCGCCTCCTCCGCTGCGTGGTCGCCACCTGCGCGGGCGCGGGCATCGCGTTCTGGCAGGCGGATCGCGTCTTCTCCTTCCTGCGCGCGCCGCTGGACCAGGCGATCGAGAAGCACAGGAACACGAGGCTCATCCAGACCGCGCTCGCCGAGGGGTTCATGGCGAGCATGGTCATCTCCATCTTCGCGGGGATCGCGCTGGCGGGGCCCTACATCCTGCACCAGATCTGGGGGTTCGTCGCGGCCGGGCTCTACTCGCACGAGCGGCGATCGGTGAAGTACTACGCGCTCCCGGGGTTCCTCCTCTTCTTCGCCGGAGCGGCGCTGGCCTACGTCTACGTCCTCCCCTGGGCGTTCGAGTTCCTCGTCGGCTTCGCGGCGGACACGACGGGCCTCGAGAGCTTCATCTCGATCGGCCCCTACGTCTCGCTCGTCGCCTGGATGATGTTCATCTTCGGCGTCGTGTTCCAGCTCCCGCTCGTCATGGTCTTCCTCATGCGCCTCGGCGTGGTGGAGCCAGGGACGTTCCGGCGCCACCGGCGCTGGGCGATCGTGCTCGCGTTCGTCGTCGGCGCGCTCCTGACGCCGCCCGACGTGATCAGCCAGACCGCGCTCTCCGTGACGCTCCTCCTCCTCTACGAGGGGGCGATCTTCGTCGGGGCGCGGCTCGCGCGGAAGCGGGAGGCCGCTTGACCATGGGAGGGGGGGCACGATGAAGATCGCACTCGTGGGACGTCCGGGCGGCGGGAAGACGACGCTCTTCAATGCCATCTCGTCGAAGCAGGTGCCGCTCCTGCCCGGGGTGCCGGGCGCCGCGCCCTCCGTGGCGGTCGTGCAGGTGAGGGACCAGCGGCTCGAGTGGCTCCGGGACCTCTTCCAGCCGAAGAAGTACACGCCGGCGACGGTCACGGTGGAGGATCACCCGGGGATCCCCTCGGGCTCGGCGAAGAGCGACCGCAGGGGCGAGCTCTTCGGCCAGATGCGGCAGGCGGACGGCCTCGCGCTCGTGCTCCGCGCGTTCGCGACGTCGTCCTACGCCTACGACGAGCCCTCCGCGGACCCCGCGCGCGACCTCGAGCTCCTGGCACTCGAGTTCCTGAGCGCGGACCTCGAGGTCTGCGAGCGGCGCCTCGAGCGCCTCGCCACCGAGTGGAAGAAGCCGCAGGAGCGCGACCGCGTGGAGCGCGAGCGCGCGGTCGTGGAGCGCCTCGCCACCGCCTTGCGCGAGGGGCGCGGGGCCCACGAGGTCGAGCTGCGCCCCGAGGAGGAGGCGTTCGTGAAGGGGTTCCTCCTCCTCACGAGGAAGCCCGCGGTCGTCGTCGTGAACCTCGCGGAGGGCGTCCCCGCTCCCCCCCTGCCCCCCTCACCCCTCGATGTCCGGCACCGGTTCGAGGCCTGCCTGAAGCTCGAGGCCGACCTGAGCGGGCTCGAGGGCGAGGACCGGGCCCTCTTCGCGGAGGAGTACGGCATCACCGAGCCCCTGCGCGACCGTTTCAACCTCGCCTGCTACCGCGGCCTCGGCCTCCTGTCGTTCTTCACGGTGGGGGAGGACGAGGTGCGCGCCTGGACCGTCGAGGAGGGCGACGACGCGGTCACGGCGGCCGGGAAGATCCACAGCGACCTCGCGAAGGGGTTCATCCGGGCCGAAGTGACCCCCTACGAGGACCTCCGCTCGCTCGGCTCCATGCGGGACGTCAAGGCGAAGGGGAAGCAGCGGCTCGAGGGGAGGGAGTACGTCGTCGCCGACGGCGACATCCTCAACATCCGGTTCTCGGCGTGAGAGGTCCGCGCATCGTGTCGAACGTCCGTTCCTTCGCCGCTGCGGGACGTCAGCTTGGGCCGCGGCAGCCGGCGAGCAGCGGGCGCCTTGGAGCGGGCGGTAGCATGGGGTGCGCCGCTCGCGGAGCGGCAAGTCGGAATCCATGATGAAGCTCACGCGCGCAGCCATACTCTCGGTCGGCGACGAGCTGCTCGGGGGCCGGACGATCAACACGAACGCGCCCTACATGGCGCAGCGGCTGACCGACGCGGGGTTCCTCGTCGTCGCGACCGACACGGTCGGGGACGACGAGTTCGCGATCGCGGACTCGCTCAAGAGCCTCGCGGGGCGCGCGGACGCCGTCGTCGTGACGGGCGGGCTCGGCCCGACGCCCGACGACGTGACGCGCGAGGCGCTGGCGGGCGCCGCCGGGAAGCTCCTCGTGCCCGACCGCACGCTCAAGGCGCAGGTCATGGAGAAGGCGGGCGGCAAGGCGCCGCGGAGGAACGCCCGCATGGCGCGCGTGCCCGAGGGCGCGGTCATCCTCCCGAACCCGGTCGGAATGGCAGCGGGGCTCCGCGTGGAGATGGGGGGCACCCCGGTCTACGCGCTCCCGGGCGTGCCGCTCGAGCTCGAGGCGATCTTCGAGCAGTCCGTGCTGCCGGACATGAAGGCGACCTTCGCGGGGACGAAGCCCATGCCCTCGCGCGTGCTGCGCGTGTTCGGGCTCCGCGAGGCGGAGGTGGCGGAGAAGCTGGGCGAGCTCCTCGACCGGGCGCGCGACCCGGTCGTCGGCGTCAACGTGCGCGACGGGATCATCACGATCACGATCACCGGCGCGTCCGCGGAGCAGCGCGCGAGCGACATCCGGAAGAGGCTCGGCCCCTACGTCTTCGGCGAGGGGGACCAGACGCTCGCGGGCGTCGTCCTCGGCGCGATGAAGGAGCGCGGGCTGACGCTCGCGCTGGCGGAGTCGATCACGGGCGGCATGCTCGCGAGCCTCGTCGTCGACCAGGCCGGCGCGTCCCAGGTGCTCAAGGGGTCGATCGTCGCCTACGTCGCGGAGGCGAAGCACGAGCTCCTCGACGTGCCGAAGACCGTGCTCTCGAAGGAGGGCACCGTCTCCGAGGAGACGGCTCTCCGCATGGCGCGCGCCGCGCGGAAGAAGCTCTCGGCGGACGTGGGGATCGCGACGACGGGGGTCGCCGGCCCCGACCTCGACGAGAAGGGGACCCCGACCGGGCGCGGGTTCGTGGCCATCGTCGGCCCGAAGGGGGAGGCGGTCGAGAAGGTCTCCTGCCGCGGCGACCGGAACGCCGTCCGCCGCCGCTTCGCGTGGATCGCGCTCGACCTGCTCCGCCACCGCCTTCTGGGTTAGGCTTAGGGGGTGCGGGGGCCGGCTCCTCAAACGCGCCCCATGAGCCGATACCCGGTGGTGTAACGGTAGCACAGGAGACTTTGGATCTCTTAGTCCAGGTTCGAATCCTGGCCGGGTAGCCATGCAGGAAAGACCTCTCGCCGCCGTCGTCCTCGCCGCGGGCCAAGGCAAGCGGATGAAGGCGGACGTGCCCAAGGTGCTCGTCGAGGCGTGCGGCCGCGCGCTCCTGGAGCACGTCCTCGCGGCGCTTCAGCCCGTGGCCTCGGGGCCCGTCGTCGTCGTCCACGGCCACGGCGGCGACGCGGTCAAGGCCGCGCTCGCGAAGAGCGGCGTCGTCCTCGCGCACCAGGCGGAGCAGCGCGGGACGGGTCACGCGGTCCAGTGCGCCCTGCCCGCGCTCAGGGGTTTTGGCGGCGATGTCCTCGTCGTCTGCGGCGACACCCCGCTCCTCACCTCCGCGGTGCTAAGGGACCTCGTCCGCGACCACGCCCGCGCCCAGCGCGCGCTCACCGTCCTCTCCGCCGAGGTGCGCGAGCCGGGCTCGCTCGGCCGGATCCTCCGCGGCCCGGACGGCCGCCTCAAGGACATCCGCGAGACCGCGGACGCCACCCCCGCGGAGCGCGCCGTGAGGGAGATCAACACCGGGGTCATGGTGGCGGGCATCGACCGGCTCGCCCCCGCGCTCGCGCGCCTGACCCCCGAGAACGCCCAGGGGGAGTACTACCTGACCGACGTCCCGCGCCTCCTCCTCGCCGACGGCCTGCCGGTGGACGCCTTCCGGACGCTCGACGAGGGGGCCGCGCTCGGCGTCAACAACCCCCTCGAGCTCGCCGAGGCGGTGCGGATCCTCCGCCGCCGGGCGGTGGACCGCCTCCTCCTCGAAGGGGTCCGAATCGCGGACCCCGACTCCACGAGGATCGATGTCGACGTGGAGATCGGCCCGGGCACGACGCTCCTGCCGTTCACGTTCGTCGGCGCCGGCGCCCGCATCGGGAGGAAGTGCCGCATCGGCCCGCACGCGCACGTGCCGCGCGGGGCCGTCGTTCCCGACGGCGCGACGCTTCCGTAACGGCTCATCCGGGGGGGCTCCGGGGCCTTCCCGCGGTCGCCGCGGGATGGAAGAATCAACGCCGCGCAAGGACGCCGCGTCCGGGGAGGGGCGCGGCGACAGGAGAACCGATGGCCAACTCGATGAAGGTCTTCAGCGGCACCGCCAACCGGCCGCTCGCGGAGCGCATGTGCGAGCACCTGAACATCCGGCTCGG
Source organism: Planctomycetota bacterium (assembly GCA_023150495.1). Taxonomy (GTDB): domain Bacteria; phylum Planctomycetota; class PLA2; order PLA2; family PLA2; genus PLA2. The sequence goes on along the minus strand of JAKLKT010000002.1, from coordinate 1,623 downwards.
CGAGGCCAGCGTGACGCGCTTCCCGGACGGCGAGGTGCGCGTGAAGATCGAGGAGGACGTGCGCGGCGCGGACGTCTTCGTCCTCCAGCCGACCTGCCCGCCGGTGAACGACAACCTGATGGAGCTCGTGCTCCTGATCGACGCCTTCAAGCGCGCCTCGGCGGAGCGGATCACGGCCGTCGTCCCCTACTTCGGCTACGCCCGCCAGGACCGGAAGGACGAGGGGCGCGTCCCGATCTCCGCGAAGCTCGTCTCGAACATGATCGTCCAGGCGGGCGCGTCGCGCGTGCTCGCGCTCGACCTGCACGCCGCCCAGATCCAGGGGTTCTTCGACATCCCCGTGGACCACCTCTACGCGTCGCCCGTGCTGAGCCGCTACTTCCGCCGCCTCGACATCAAGGACCTGGTCGTCGTGGCGCCCGACGTCGGCTCCTCGCGGCTCGCGCGCGGCTACGCGAAGCGGCTCAACGCCGGCCTCGCGATCGTCGACAAGCGGCGCGTCTCCGATCGCGTGACGGAGGTGATGAGCGTCATCGGCGAGGTGAAAGGCAAGGGCGTGCTGCTGATCGACGACATGATCTCGACCGGGAGCTCGATCACGCAGGCCGCGAAGACCGTCCACGACCTCGGCGCGAAGGAGATCTACCTCGCGGCGACCCACGCGCTCCTCTGCGGGAACGCGATGGCGCTGCTCGACGCCGCGCCGGTCGAGGCGACCGTCGTGACCGACACGATCCCGCTCCCCGAGGCGAAGCAGCGGCCGAACCTCAGGGTGCTGTCGGTCGCGCGGCTCCTCGGGGAGGCGATCCTCAGGATCCACCACGCGGAGTCGGTCTCCCGGCTCTTCCAGATGGACCTGGACGAGTAGGGACCCCCCCGGAGCCCCCCCGGTTCCGGCCCCCGGGCCGGGCGCTGGCGAGGCTTGCGGGATCCGCTACCATACCGGGCTCCCAAGCGAGGTACCCATGCAGATCCTCGATCTTCCCGTCGAGAAGCGCGAGACCAGCGGCAGCGCCCAGGCGCGGCGCGCCCTCCGCCAGGGCCGCGTGCCCTGCATCCTCTACGGCGGCAAGCAGAGCAACGTCCCGCTTTTCACGAAGGCCAAGGACATCGGCGAGGTGCTCAAGGCCCACAGCGCGCTCGTCCGGCTGAAGCTCGGCGAGCAGGAGCAGACCGCGCTCCTCCGCGAGGTGAAGTGGGATGTGCTCGGCGAGTACGTCCAGCACGTGGACTTCGTCCGCGTCGAGATGAGCGACGAGGTGAGGATCAAGGTGCCCGTCCACACGTTCGGCGTCCCCGCGGGCGTCGGCGAGGGCGGCGAGCTCCAGCTGGTGAAGGCCGAGATCGAGGTCTTCTCCCGCGTCGACTCGATCCCGAACGAGATCCGCATCGACGTCTCCGCGCTGAAGCTCTTCGAAGGCGTCCACGTGCGGGAGGTCGTCTTCCCGCCCAACGTGCGCGCCGCGGGCCACGCGAGCGATCTCATCGTGCACGTCGTCCCGCAGCGCAAGGTCGAGGAGGCCGCGCCGGCCGAGGCGGCCGCGGCCGCCGGGGCCGAGGGCGACGCGCCGAGCGCCGAGCCCGTGGTCGAGCTCAAGGGCAAGGCCGCGAAGGAGGCGAAGG
>JAKLKT010000609.1 GCA_023150495.1 Planctomycetota bacterium | reverse complement strand
GTACTCCTCGCCGACCGCGAGCGTGCCGAAGACCGTGATCGGGATGTCGATCGAGTAGGGCGCCCCCTTGCCCGGCGCCATCTTCACGTGGATCCACTCGTTCATCCGCGGCACGGTCCCGAAGCAGCAGAGCCCCTGGTTCCGCAGCAGGATGAACTCGGTCACGTTCTCGCCGTCGTTCCTGTACGGCAGCATGAACCCCTTGATCGCGATCTTCCTGCCGGCGAGCTCCTTCACCGACGCCGGGATCTGCTCGACCGGCGGCACCCCCTCGATCCGCTCGTGCACCTCGTACTTGTAGCTCGCGAGCTTGTCGAAGGTCATGTCCTCGTGGTCCTCGAGGCCAGGAGGCTTCGCCTCGACGACCGGCTCCGCCGGGGGCGCCTTGGGCCGCGGCTCGAAGGTGAGCATCCCCTCTTCCCCGGGCCCCTTCACCCCCACGAACGGGGTCCCCTCGCGGACCGCGATCGGCGCGGCCTCCGCCGTGACGGAGCCGCCGCAGAGACACCGGTTCATCGCGGATCCGAAGATCACGCAGGTGACGATCGCGACCGCGATCCAGGTGGGGCGGAGCTCCATCGGTCGGGAGATTCTATCACTCGGTCAGGGGGGGCTCCGGGGGCCTACGACACAGGCGCGAGGTTCGACGCCACGTCGGTGCGGTATGCCTTCGTCGCGGGCAGGAGCCCCGCGATCGCGCCGAGCGCGAGGATCCCGAGCGGCGCCGCCCAGAGCACCGGGTGGTACGCGAAGGGGTCGAGCACGACGCCCGTCTCCGTCCGCAGCGTGTACGCCGCCGCCGCGACCACGAGCGCGTGGACGACGTAGCCGCCGAGCGCGCCCACGGCCGCGATCGTCGCCGCCTCCGAGACGACCGAGGCGAAGACGGTCCCCTTCCGCGCCCCGAGCGCGCGCAGGATCGCGAACTCGCGGCGGCGCTCGTTCATCGTGTTGTAGAGGCTCGCGAGGATGCCCGCCATCGACACCGCGACCACGAGGTAGGCGACGATCTCGAGGATCCGCACGAACCAGAAGAGCTTGTCGAAGAGATCCTGCATCACGTTCGCGATCGGCCACGCGAGCGTCGCCACGCCGCTCGCGCGCGCCTTGATCTTCAGCGCGAACCCCGCCGCCTCGCCCTTCAGGCGGAGCATCACCGCGCTCACCTCCTTGTGCTCGTCGGCGATCTCCTCCTCGGGCTCCGGGTCGTGCTCCTCGCCGGTCCCGCGGAGGACGTGACCCTCCATGTGGAAGATCCCCTCGATCGGGATCCAGACCACGCGGTCGGCCGGCGTGTTCGTCGGCGCGAGGATGCCCGTGACCGTGTACTCGTCCTCGTGCACGTGGCCGTCCTCGTCCGTGCCGTGCGTGGGGTTGAACGCGTCGTTCACCTTGAGGCCCGTCGCCTCGGCGACATAGCTCCCGAGCACGGCCTCGCGGTTGCCCGCCTGGAAGAACCGGCCGAGCCTCTGGCCCCCCGCCACCGCGATCCCGTAGCGACGCCCCTTCGCGTACTCGACCTCGAAGATCTCCGGCGTCGTGCCGACGATCCGGAATCCCCGGTAGTTGTCGCCGACCGCGTAGGGGATCGCGAGCTCGACGCGGGGGTCCTCCTTGAACTCGCGGTAGAGCGACCACGGGATGTTCCCCGGCGAGGTCTCGAGGTGGAAGACCGAGTTGAGCACGAGCTGGAGCTCGCTCCCGCGCGCGCCGAGCACGGCGTCGAAGCCCGGGTCGCGGACGAACGCGTCGCGCGCCTGCGCGGTGACCGAGAAGACCGAGAGGACGAGCCCGCACGCGAGCGCGGCCGCGCCCGCGGTGACCGCGGTCGAGAGCGCGTGCTGCCGGAGGCTCCGCCGGACGAGGAAGGCGATCGTCCTCATGCCCGGTTGAGCTCCTTCAGGTCGAGCACTCGCTCGAACCGCCCGAGGACGCGCGCGTCGTGCGAGACGACGAGGAGCGCCGCGCCGTTCTCGCGGCACACCTCGCGCAGGAGCCCCAGAGCCTCGTCGGCGTGCTGCTCGTCGAGGTTGCCCGTCGGCTCGTCGGCGAGGACGAGCGCAGGCCGATTCGCGAGCGCGCGCGCGACCGCGACCCGCTGCTGCTGGCCGACGGAGAGCTGGCGCGGCCGGTAGTCGAGCCGCCCCTTCATCCCGACGCGCTCGAGGAGCGCCGCCGCCCGCGCCCGGTCGGGCGAGCCGCGGAGCATCATG
>JAKLKT010000608.1 GCA_023150495.1 Planctomycetota bacterium | reverse complement strand
CCGGCGAGCTTCTCGCGCTCCTCGTCGAGAGCGACGCGCGGGCAGCGCGCGAGCTGCGCGACCGCGCGGCCTCCGCGCTCAAGGCGCGCGCGGTCGCGCTCCCGGAGCCGCCGGAGTTCGGCTTCCGCACGGCCACGTACCCGGAGGACGGCGCGGCGGCCGACATGCTCCTCGACGCGCTCTTCGAGCTGACCGAGACGTGGGAGGAGGCGAGCGACGAACCTGCGCCCGCGCTGCGCATGCCGCCCGGGCCGGGCCTCGTCGCGAGCCGCAGCCCGACGATGCGCGCGGCGCTCGAGGTGGTCGCGCGCGTGGCGCCGACGAACGCCACGGTCCTCCTCTCCGGCGAGACCGGGACGGGCAAGGAGATCCTCGCCGACCTCATCCAGACGAACAGCGGCCGCGCCGACGCCCCCTACGTCAAGGTGAACTGCGCGGCGATCCCCGACACCCTCGTCGAGAGCGAGCTCTTCGGGTACGAGAAGGGCGCCTTCACGGGCGCCGACCGCAGGCACATCGGGCAGTTCGAAAAGGCGCACAAGGGCACGCTCTTCCTCGACGAGGTCGGCGAGCTGCCGCTGCCGACGCAGGCGAAGCTGCTCCGCGTCCTCCAGGAGCGGAAGATCGCGCGCGTCGGCGGCGCCGAGGAGGTGGACATCGACGTCCGCATCGTCGCGGCGAGCAACCGCGACCTCGCGGAGGCCGTGCGCGCGGGCGCCTTCCGCGAGGACCTCTACCACCGGCTGCACGTCGTCGAGCTCCGCGTGCCGCCCCTCCGCGAACGGCGCGAGGACATCCCGCACCTGATCGACCACTTCCGGCAGGTGTTCAACCGCGCCCACGGGCTCAACGTGGAGTCCTTCTCGCCCGACGCACTCGACGCGCTCTACAGCTACCCGTGGCCGGGCAACGTCCGCGAGCTCCGGAACGTCGTCGAGCGCACGATGCTCATGCGCGCGGGCACGACGGTCGAGCGGGCGCACCTGACGCTCCCCGCCGGCGCCGCCGCCGCTCCCCCCGCGCCCCCCTCGATCGAAGGCCTGACGCCCCGGCAGGAGCGGATCCTGAAGCTCGCGCGCGAGCGCGGCGGCATCACGAACGGCGACATCGTCCGCGACGAGAAGGTGAGCGCGCGCACCGCGCTCAGGGAGGCGCAGCGGCTCGTCGACCGCGGTCTCCTCGTTCGCGTGGGCCGCCGCCGCGGCGCGATCTACCGCATCTTTTCAGGGTCCGGGCGCACGTAACCCGTTTGCGCGCAAGATGTTGCGGCCGTCGCGTGCGGCACGCGTGCCGCAGTCCCGGACTCCGCCGCGCCCGCGACGATCCGGAGAGATCGGCGCCAGGAACGAGAGGCCGGCCCTCGTCCGGCGAGTGCCGGGGCTCTACCGTTGCGGCGAGTCGCCGAGCGGGGAGCCCCGACGAACGCCGCGCCCGCGCCGAGCGCGGCGCCCGCCCTCGTCGCGCAGTGGCGCGCCGCCCCCGGAGCCCCCTCCCTAACCCGCCTCGCTCTCGTAGATGTGGCGGATCCGCGACTTCGCCTTGGCGGCGTCGGGCCCGCCGAGGTCGATGTGGCGCTGGTACTCCTTCACCGCGTCCGCGAACCGCTTGTCGTACTCGTGGATCGCCGCGAGCTTGAACGCGATCGTCGCGAGGAGCGCCTTGTCCTCCCCCGCATCCCCGCGCGCGCGCTCGAGCTCCCTGATCGAGTCCTCCGGGCGGTCGAGGCGCCGGAGGGCGTCGGCGAGCGCCGCGCGGATGCGCGCGTTCCGCGGGTCGAGCTTCAGCGCCTCCTCGTAGTACTCGACCGCCTTCTCGGCGCGGCCGGTCGCGTACGTCGCGTACCCGAGGTTGTTCCAGACGAGGATCTCCTTCGGCGCGAGGCGGAGCGCGATCTCGAGCTCCTCCTCCGCGTCCGAGTACCGGCCGAAGTAGAGCAGGTTCTCCGCGAGGTCGATCCGCGCCGCGACGTTCGCCGGGTCGAGCTTCAGCGTCTCGCGGTAGTGGTAGTCCGCGACGTTGCGGAGCTCGTCCCGCCGGTCGCGCTGCGGGAGCAGGTCCGCCTTGCGCGTCCACAGGTAGCCGAGAAGCAGGTGCGCCTCCGCGAGCGCCGGGTCGTACTGGAGCGCCGTCTCCGCGTCCTGGCGCGCCTCCTCCGCGAGGCGCGCGGCCTCGACGTAGGACTGCGCGCTCTCCTGGAGACGGCCGAGCGAGCGCTGC
>JAKLKT010000607.1 GCA_023150495.1 Planctomycetota bacterium | reverse complement strand
ACGCCGCTGCGGATGTACAGCGCGCCCGCGCCCTTCGGGCCGTGCATCTTGTGCGCCGAGAGCGAGAGGAGGTCCACGCCGAGCTCCCCGACGTCCACCCGCATCCTCCCGCACGCCTGGACCGCGTCGGTGTGCACGAGCGCGGGATGCGGCCCGGCACGGAGAACGTCGCCGCGATCGCGGGGCTCGGCGCGGCCGCGGAACTCGCCGCCCGCGAGACGGACGCGCGCCGCGCACGCTGGGCGCCGCTGCGAGAACGCCTTCTCGCGCGCGTGCGCGCCGACATCCCGCTCGCGGTCGTCCACTCGACCGACGACTGCCTGCCGAACACGGTGAGCCTCGCGATCCCCGGCATCCCGGGGGAGGCGATGCTCGCCTCGCTCGATCTCGCGGGCGTCGCGGTCTCGACCGGGAGCGCGTGCGCGAGCGGCGCGGCGGAACCGTCGCACGTCCTCCTCGCGATGGGCGTCCCGCGCGAGCTCGCCGCGCAGAGCATCCGACTGAGCTTTCATGCGGGATCGACGGAGCGCGAGACGGATGCCTGCTTGAACGAACTCGTGCGCTGCGTCAAGAGGCTGGGCGCGATCCGCATATGAATCCGGCACGCGCGCCGTTGTTGACGGACTCGCGGCGTTCTCCTAGGATGCGCCCCCACGCGGTGAGGGTCGCGTAGACGAAGAAGAGAAGAACGGCCGCGCGAGGTCGGGCTCCCCGATGGGAGGGCAGCGGGAAGCCAGACGGCGCGCGGCGAAGGGCCGGGGCCAAGCGCGGAGGGAGGAAGCACTCCGCCGCGTGCCGCACCTGCTCTTTCTGGCTGGCAGACATGCTGCGCGCATAGGACGCGCGCGGAGGACGAACGGATGTCCGAGTCCGTCCCCGACAGGAGCGCCTGGGAGCGCGTCGCTACGATCCTTCGGCGCGCGGTCCCGCGGCAGCAGTTCGAGACGTGGTTCCGCGGGATGGCGCTCGTCTCGCTGACGCCGGACCGTGCCGCGCTGACCGTCCCGAACAACTTCCTCCGGGAGTGGATCCTCAGGAAGTACTTCGGGGTGCTGCGCCGGGCGCTCCGCGAGGTCTCGGGCGGCGATCCCGAGGTGGAGATCCGCATCGGCGAGGAGGAGGGCCCGCCCGCGGATGTCGCGGAGGGTGGGGCTCCGGCCCCCGCGGCGGCGCGCCCCCCCTCCCCGCGCCCCTCCCCCCCGCTCGCCTACGGCGAGAGCGACGTCGTCCTCAACCCGCACTACACCTTCGACAACTTCATCCCCGGCCCCAGCAACAACTTCCCGTACGCCGCGGCGCTCGCGGTCGCGGACAGCCCGGGGAAGTCCTACAACCCGCTCTTCCTCCACGGTTCCGTCGGCCTCGGCAAGACCCACCTCCTCCAGGCGATCTGCCACCGCCTGATGGAGCGCCGGCCGGACATGCGGATCCTCTACCTCTCGTGCGAGAGCTTCACGAACCACTTCGTCACCGCGGTCGCGAACGGCGAACTCGACAGCTTCCGCTTCCGGTACCGCCACGTGGACGTCCTCCTGATCGACGACATCCACTTCCTCGCGAACCGGGAGCGCACGCAGGAGGAGTTCTTCCACACGTTCAACACTCTCTACAACGCGAACAAGCAGATCATCCTGTCCTCCGACTCGAACCCGGCGGAGATCCCCACGATCGAGGAGAGGCTCGTTTCGCGGTTCAAGTGGGGCGTGGTCGCGAAGATCGACCTCCCGGTCTACGAGACGCGCGTGGCGATCATCGCGCGGAAGGCGCACGTCCACGGCGCAGCGTTCCCCGACGAGGTCGTGAAGTTCCTCGCCGAGAACATCCGGAGCAACATCCGGGAGATCGAGGGCGCCGTGAACAAGGTGGCTGTGCTCGCGAGCATCCAGGGGAGGCCGGTCGACCTGGACCTCGCGCGCGAGGCACTGCGCGACCTCCTGCCGCCCCCGAGCTCCCGCGTCTCCGTCGACGGGATCGTCCGGACCGTTGCCGAGCACTTCGGCGTCCCGGTCAAGGACCTCATGGGGAAGCGGCGCAGCAAGTCGATCGCGTTCCCGCGCCAGGTGTGCATGTTCCTCGCGCGGCGGCTCACATCGCATTCGCTCGAGGAGATCGGCGGCTACTTCGGCGGTCGCGACCACACGACGGTCATGTACGCCTACGACAAGATCCGCCGGGAGGCCGAGGACGACGTGGAGCTCGCCGACACCCTGGAGAAGCT
>JAKLKT010000606.1 GCA_023150495.1 Planctomycetota bacterium | reverse complement strand
GGCGGGGGAGTACGAGATCGTGCTCCTGATCGAGCGGGCGAACCCCTCCGAGCGGAAGGTCACCGACCCCGCGGTCGCCGACGAGTACGCCCGCCGCATCCGCACGCTCCGCGCCACGAAGTGGGAGAACTTCCTGAGGCTGCGGGCCCTCAGCACCTCGACGGTCGAGCCTCCCCGGGTTCGGGACGAGGTGCGGGCGCTGATCCTCGCCTCCCTGAAGGAGGCGGAGGACGGCCTCCGGGCGCTGGGCCTCCGGTAGGTTCCTTGCGAGGGGGCTCCGGGGGCGGGGGGCCGCCTTCGCCGGGCCCAGGGCCTCCCCCCTTGCCCCCAAGCCCCCTCAACCCTCTTTGGCGCAGGGACTTGCGCCCTTTTCGAACCGTTTCCCGCCCCGCCCGTTTCCCATTTGGTAAGCGGCCGAACCGGCCGGTAGGATGGCGGTCTAGGCCGCGAGAGAGGTCAAAACTGCGATGCGAATGATCAGCGAACGCCGTCTCGAGGAGGCGGGCTTCGAAGGTGCAGTCCAGGAGATGGTCAAGATGGCCCCGTGGTGGCTCATCTCGGCCGTCTTCCACGGGGTCGTGCTGCTCATCATGTGGCAGGTCCCGATGACCGTGGACGCCAAGGCACCCATCGCGCGGATCGAGTCGTCCGCGCAGGAGGCCATGGAGGAGCCCGAGGTCCCCCTCGAGGAGCCCGAGCCCGAGATCCCCGAGGAGCAGATCGTCGAGAAGATCGAGACCGAGGAGCTCTCCGACCACAACGAGGTGGACACGGACAGCGAGTTCGAGGAGACGGCGGGCGAGGACGGCATCTCCGATGCGCCGTTCACCGGCCCCTCGACGAACTCGGCGATCGGTCTCGGCGGCGGCGCGGGCGGCGGCAAGCGCGGCCGCGGCGGCCGCAGGAACCTGAAGGCGGGCGGCGGCTCGGGCCTCACCGAGAACGCCGTCGAGCTCGGCCTCAAGTGGCTCGCGGACCACCAGGACGTCGACGAGGACGGCAAGTGGGACTGCGACGACTTCATGAAGCACGACCCGGCCGACGACAAGTGCGACGGCGCGGGCGGCGCGCTCTACGACGTCGGGGTCACGGGGCTAGCGATCCTCGCGTTCCTCGGCGCCGGCTACACCGACCGCGGCTCCGCGAAGGAGAACAAGTACGCGAAGAACGTGCGCGCCGGCCTCCGCTACCTCATGCAGAGCCAGTCGGACGACGGCGTCTTCGGGACGCGCGCGACGCACGCCTTCATGTACAACCACGCGATCGCCACGCTCGCCATGTGCGAGGCGTTCTGGATGACGCGCAACCCACGCTACAAGAAGCCCGCGCAGGACGGGCTCAACTTCATCGCGATGGCGCGCAACCCGTACCTCGCGTGGCGCTACGAGCCGCGCGGCGGCGAGAACGACACCTCGGTCACGGGCTGGTGCGTGATGGCGCTCAAGTCGGGCAAGTACGCCGGCCTCGAGGTCGACCCGGACGCCTTCGAGGGCGCCCGCCAGTGGGTCGACAAGATGACCGAGCCGAACTTCGGACAGGTCGGCTACAACTCGGCCGGCGGCTCGCCCGCCCGGCCCGAGGGGAAGCAGGACAAGTTCCCGCCCGAGAAGTCCCAGTCGATGACCGGCGTCGGCATCCTCACCCGCATCTTCCTCGGCGAGGACCCGAAGACGAGCGAGATGATCAAGAAGGGCGCCGATCTCTGCGTGGGCGTCCCGCCGAAGTGGAACCCCGACGACGGCTCGATCGACATGTACTACTGGTACTACGCGACGCTCGCGATCTTCCAGGTGGGCGGCACCCACTGGCGGAAGTGGAACGAGGCGATGGTCGAGGCGATCGTGAAGCACCAGAACCTCCAGGGCTCGGGCTCGCGGACGGGCTCGTGGGATCCGCTCTGCTGCTGGGGCGACGACGGCGGCCGCGTCTACTCGACCGCGGTGCTCGTCATGTGCCTCGAGATCTACTACCGGTACGACCGCGTGTTCGGCGTGAAGTAACCTCTCTCGAATCCGAGGCGGCCGCCCGTCCGACGGGCGGCCGCTTTTCATTTGCGCGGGGGGGCTCCGGGGGCCGCAGGGAGTCGTGGCGCGGAGGGCGCGGGCCTATACTCTCCCAATGCCCATCGCGACCAACGTGCGGGGCGCCCTCGAGCGCGCCTCGTGGATCCGGCGGATGTTCGAGGCCGCGAACAAGCTGCGGGCGGAGCGCGGCGACGCCCTTGTCGCC
>JAKLKT010000605.1 GCA_023150495.1 Planctomycetota bacterium | reverse complement strand
GTTCGCGCGCTACCGGATCGAGCGCGGGACCGGCGGCGAGGATCCCGTGGAGATCGGCGTCGTCGACGGGCCGCCGTTCCTCGACGCGACGGCGGAGGAGGGCGTACGGTACCTCTACCGGATCACGGGAGAGGATGCGGGGGGGGTGCGGGGGCTCCCGGCCACGATCGAGGGGACGCGCCGGAGCCGCGGCGTCGTGTCGGGCGTGGCCGAGATGAACCGGACGGGCGCAAGGGGCTTCGACTTCCTCCTCGGAACGCCCGTGGAGGACGGCGACGTCGCGTTGACGGGCATCTTCGGCGACTGGGACGGCGCATCCTTCGTCGACTCGCTCGGCCGGGAGATCCGGCCCCTCGCCGCGACGCACGGCGATCCGCGCGTCGCCTGGGACGAGGAGTCGGAGGCCTCGAGCCAGATCCCTGCCGGGTCCTCGTTCCTCGTGCCGCTGCCGGGCGGCGGCGTGGCGCGCTGCCGGCTCGAGATCCCCGCGCAGGACCGTCGCGAGGAGCGCGTCGAGGCGATCCTCCACTACGAGGCGTGCGGCGACGGCGGCGTCCTCCCGCAGCCCGCGCGCCTCTCCGCGAAGCGCGGCGAGACCGGCGCGATCGTCACCGTCGAAGTGAAGCCGCCCTATCGCGTGGAGCAGGTGGAGGTGACCGACCTCGTCACGGGCGAGGCGCTCGCGCCGCTGCCGGTCGCGGACGGCGTCGCCCGCGATGCCGGGGCCGGCGAGGGACAGGTGCGCCGGTACCGCGCGGTCCCCGTGGACGCGCACGGCCGTAGGGCTTCGGCCGCAACGGCGACCATCGCGCTCCTGCCGGATGGGCCGCGCGCCGGGGAGTTCCGCTTCCACTACCAGCAGGGCTTCGACCTCGAGACCGGCCGGATCGTCGATGCCGGGGAGGCGGACGTGTTCTTCCAGGAGTGCCGCGGCGGCATCTCCCAGATCACGCTCGCGGCGCCGGGCGGGATCGTCAGCATGGAGAGGGTCCTCCCGAAGCACCTGAATCCCGGCCGCGCGGAGGCGATCTACGACCTCGTCGTCTCCGCGGATCCGCAGGTCGCGCTGGCCGCGCGCGCGGAGGCCGACAGCCGCACGCCCTCCTCCGACGTCTTCCTCGTGCGCACGCGTCACGGCGGGTGGGCGAAGCTGGCGATCACGCATCGAGCGAGCGAGGGCACATGGATGAAGTTCCTCGCGACGGTCAAGTACGTCTTCAACGGGCAGGAGCCCGTCTTCGCGCAGGACCAAGGCGAGGAGCTCGGCGGCGTACGGTTCCGCGACCTCCAGCGGCTGCAGGCGCGCGCCGCCATCCTCCGGGACTGGCAGCAGGGATGGCACAGGATCGCGCAGGACCCTCTGCGGCGGCAGGCCCTCGAGGAGGAGATCCGCGAGGAGGGCGAGATGCCCGACGCGGAGGCGACGCAGGAGGTGCTCTGGTCGCGCCAGCGGCACAAGGACTACGAGAAGGCGACCTACAGCTTCATCTTCGCGACGCGCGACGATCCGGGCCTCGGCCGGACGCGCAACGACTGGTGCCTCCAGTACGGGAACGGCGGGGACATGCTCGACGTCCGCATGGTGACCGACGACCTCTCGACGATCACCGACCTCGGCCCGGGGGACTGGGCCCTTCTCGCTCGCCGCGCGGCGATCCAGGAGCGCGAGACCGACCGGACTCCCGCGCGGTTCGGCCACATCTACCTCGTCCACACGCTCGACACGGACGAGAACTTCTTCGCGCTGCTCCGCGTGACCGCGCTGCGCCCGGGCGACCGGGTCGCGTTCGAGTGGGTCGCGCGCCGCGGCGACGGCCTCACTCGCTCGCCGGGCCTCGCGCTCGACGCGCCCACGGAGAAGGCGCTCGCGGCGCTCCTCGCGCAGCTGCCGGAGACGCCCGAGAAGCGCTGGGAGGGGCGCGACCACGCGCGCGCGGTCCAGCAGCGGCTCCAGGAGCCCGAGGTCCTGATCGGCGTCGTGGATGCGGCCCCCGAGGCGTTCCTGCGGGACCTCTCGGAGATCGCGGGGGTCCGCATCGTGCTCAAGGGCAGGCAGGCGGGACCGGTCACGGTCTTCGGCGCGCGGATGACCCCGGAGCGGATCCTCGACTCGGTCGCCGACAAGACCGGGCTCCGCTGGCGGATCGAGGAGGACGGCTCGGTCTCGCTCGAGTAGCGTGCCCGAAACCCGGCGACGCCGCCGGCATCCGAAGGGCATGAGAACCCTCGGCCTCC
>JAKLKT010000604.1 GCA_023150495.1 Planctomycetota bacterium | reverse complement strand
CGAGCAGCCGGCCGAGGCGACGGGCGAGGGCGCCTGCGGCGGCGAGGTGCCGGCCGAGGGGTGCGCCGAGGCCGTCGAGACGGCCGAGGACACGACCGAGACGGTCGAGCTTCCCGTCGAGGAGCCCGCCGCCTACACGGGCGACGAGCGCGTGGTCTGGGTGTCGGGCCAGATGGTCCGCCTGCCCCGACTCCCCTTCTTCGGGGCCGAGGACGTGACGGACGACGATCTTCGCGCGATCATCGAGGAGATCCTCCTGAACCCGGAGACCGACGAGTAACGCAACCGGGGCTCTCCCGGACGAACGGGAGCCGGCTTCGGCCGGCTCCCTTTTTCATTCGAGGGAACGATGATCCGCGCCGACTACCCGCTCCTCCTCGACCCCCACCTCGCCCAGCGCGTGTGGGCGGGGACCACGCTCGGCAAGGGCGTCGGCGAGGCGTGGGACCTCTCCGTGCACCCGAACGGCCCCTGCCTCGTCCGGAACGGCGCGCTCAAGGGGCGCACGCTCGCCGAGGTGGCGCTCGCATGCCCGGCCGACTTCGGCGGCCCGATCAAGCTCCTCGCGAAGCGGCTCGACTGCGCGGAGGAGCTCTCGGTGCAGGTCCACCCGGTGGACATGGACCCGAAGACGGAGGCGTGGATCGTGCTCCGCGCGGTGCCGGGCGCGGGGGTCTACCACGGCTTCACGCGCGACGTGACCGCCGACGAGGTGCGGACCGCGGCGAGGGACGGAAGCCTCCCGGGTCTCCTCCGCTTCCTCCCGGTCGATCCCGGCGGCGCGGTGTTCGTGCCCTCGGGCACGGTCCACGCGATCGGCAAGGGCCTCGTGCTCTTCGAGATCCAGCAGTCGGCGGACACGACCTACCGCCTCTTCGACTGGGGCCGCGACCGCGAGCTCCACCTCGAGGAGGGGCTCAAGTGCGCCGACCTGCGGGCGGCCTCCCCGCTCCCGGAGCCGCGGAAGGTCGCCGAGGGCCGCACGCGCCTCGTCTCGTGCGAGCACTTCCACGTGGACCGCGTCGAGGCGGAGGGCTCCTTCCGCGTCGACCCGATGGGCGCGTGGAGGGCGGTGCTCGTGGTGAACGGCGGCGCGCGGATCGGCGCGCACGAGGCGGGCCCCGGCGAGACGATGCTCCTCCCGAAGCCGATCGGCGCGATGACGCTCCACACGAAGGCGAAGGTCACCGCGCTCGTGTACGGGCCCGGGCCCGGGGGTTAAGGGGTTCCGGGGACAGGGGGGCGCCGAGAGGCGCGAAGGCGGGCGGCCCCCGCACCCCCCCGGGATCACTCGCTCGACCGCGTGATCGTCATGGCGACGCACGCGATGGCGCCGTCGAGCGCGAGGAAGAGCGGCGAGAGCAGGTGCAGCGCGCCCCACGCTCTCGGCAGGTGCGCCGCGAGATCGCCCCCCTTCTCGAGGAACGGGATGGAGAGCCATGCGAGGAGCCCCGCGACGAGCAACGCTCGCGTGAGCTTCGCGAGAACGACCTCCGCGCGTGAGCGGAGGAGGTTCACCGTGCCGAGGATCGCCGCCGCGGCGAGGAGCGTGAACGGGAGGAGCTCCCGCCACCGCTCCGACCACTGCGCGAAGCGGAGGATGCGCGTGAGCGCGAACGACGTCTCGCTCCCCTCCGACGGCAGGAAGGCGAAGATGCCGAGCAGCAGGGCGCCGAGGGCGCCGACCGCCTGGCCCGGCACCTGCGCCGGCCGCACGATCCGCATCCCGGAGCCCGCGAAGATCGCGAGGAGCGAGAGGAGCATCACCCACCCCACCGAGCCGACGTCGCCGAGCGGCAGGCTCCTCGGGCTCGCCTCGGGGAACGCGTCCCAGACGGCCGGGAGCGCGAGCGGCAGCGCGAGGCAGATCGTGCCCGCGACGAAGCTCGCGAGGTGGCGGCCGCGCCCGCGCGCGCCGGAGAGGCCGAGGGCGAGCGCGACGAGGCCGGCCGCGGGGAAGGCCGCGAGCCACGCCTTCACGGGCAGGGAGAGCCCGGGCCTGAGGACGAGGCTCCATGGGTAGGACTCCCCGTCGAGGCGCAGGGGCAGCGCGCCGCAGAGGAGGAGGAGCAGCCCCCAGAACCTGTCGTAGGAGATCCGGCGCCCGTCCGCGGCCACTCCCCGTATATCGGCCGCGCGGACGTCGCGCCGGCGCGACGGAGTCCCGGAATCGGGCGCCGGCCCCGTCGCGGAACGGGCGCCGGCGCCGGCGGTTCGCATAGAATGTCACGCCTGCCATGGC
>JAKLKT010000603.1 GCA_023150495.1 Planctomycetota bacterium | reverse complement strand
CTCCTGCCACTCGATCCCCGACCGGGAGCTTGCGGGCGACCGCGCCTGGCTCGGACAGCTTCCGAAGACCGCCTGAACGGACACGCCGGCGGGGGCCCGTGCGGCCCTCGGCAAGTGGCTCGAGGCGCAGAAGCCCCCGCCGCGCGCGCCGGAGCGGCGGGAGGGATGGACGCGCGTGACCGCGTCGTTTCCGGAGGGGAGCGCCGTGCTCCGCGGCAAGGACGGCGACGTGACGCTCGCGTTCGGCGCGGGCGCGCCCGCGAGCGTCCTCGCGCCGGGGAAGTACCGCGTCCGGTCGACGCGGATCGCCCGCGAGGGGTGGCTGATCTCGTCGGCCGGCGCGCCGTGGCCGGAGTTCGTCGTGAAGGACGCCGCGAAGGAGCCCCCTAGGCTCATGGACGTCGCGCTGGCCGCGCGGCTCGAGGTCGGCGAGACGGTGCGGTTCGAGGGCCGCGCGAAGCGGCAGGGGAAGAAGCTGCAGCTCGGCTTCGTGTTGAAGGGCACGGACGGCCGCGGGCTCACGGTCTACAAGGAGGGCGTGCGCGTGCCCGTGACGTACAAGGTGCTCGGCAAGGGCGGCGAGAGGCTCGCGGAGGGCACGATGACCTACGGCTGAGGCGGCGGCGGCTGGGCTTCGGTGGAGCCCAGGGGCGAGGCCGCGAAGGTCGAGTACTCGGTCGAGACGGGGCCGTTCAAGCTCGAAGGGGAGACCTCCATCGGCGTGGCGTGAGGACCAGTCGCCGGAGGAACGGACCCGGCGCGTCACCCCCGCAGCAGCCGCAGCGCGTTGAAGACGACCGCGAGGCTCACGCCCATGTCCGCGGCGATCGCCATCCAGAGCGTCGCCACGCCGAGGAACGCCAGCACGACCACCGCCGCTTTCAGGAGCAGCGCCGCGGCGACGTTCTGGCGGATGATCCCTAGCACGCGGCGCGAATGCCGCAGGAGCCACGGCAGCCGCGACAGGTCGTCCGTCATCAGCACCACGTCCGCCGCCTCGATCGCGATGTCGGTGCCCGCGCCGGCCATCGCGATCCCGAGATCCGCGCGCGCCATCGCCGGCGCGTCGTTGATCCCGTCGCCGACCATCGCCACGCCGCCGCCGCCCTCGCGCACGAGCTCCTCGACCGCCGCCACCTTCTGGTCCGGCAGGAGCTCCGCCCGCACCTCGTCGATCCCGGCTTCCCGGGCGATCGCCTCCGCCGTGGGGCGGTTGTCGCCCGTGAGCATCACCACGCGCTTAACGCCCGCCCGCCGGAGCCCCGCGACGTGCTCCCGCGCGTCCGGGCGCATCTCGTCGGCCACCGCCAGGAGCCCGCACACGTGCCGGTCGTTGCCGACGAAGAGCACCGAGCGCCCCGGCCCGGCGAGCTCCTCCATCCGCGCGCAGACCGCGTCGTGCTCCTCGCCGCGCACCTCGTCGAGGAAGCGGTGCGAGCCGACCCAGAAGCGGCGCCCCTCCACGAGCCCCTCCGCGCCCTTGCCGTGGTGCGCGGTCACGCGCTCGGCATCGGGCACCGCGAGCCCCTTCGCCGCGTCGACGATCGCGTGCGCGATCGGGTGCTTCGCGCGCCCCTCGACGGCGGCGGCCCGCGAGAGCACCTCCGATGCGTCGTGCCCGTCGTACGGCACCACCTCGACCACGCGCGGCTTCCCGCGCGTCAGCGTTCCCGTCTTGTCCAGGGCGAACACGCGGACCCTCGCGGGCGTCTCGAGGTGCCGCCCGTCCTTCACGAGCACGCCGTGCCGCGCCGCCGCCGTGAGCCCCGCGACGATCGCGACCGGCGTCGAGATCACGAGCGCGCACGGGCACGCGATCACGAGGAGCACGAGCGCGCGGTAGAGAGCAGGCCCCCCGGCCCCCCCGACGACAAACACCAGGAGCGCCGCGGCCATCACCGCGGGCGTGTACACCCGCGCGAACCGCTCAACCCACTGCTCGGAGGCGCTCCGCTTCTCGCCCGCCTGCTCGACGAGGCGCACCATGTGCGCGACCGTCGTGTCGCCCGCCTCCTTCGTGGTCTCGACGACGAGCGCGCCGCTGCCGTTGATCGTCCCCGCGAAGACCTCGTCGCCCGCCTCCTTTGCGACAGGCAGCGACTCCCCGGTGAGCGGCGACTGGTCGATCGACGACGCCCCCTCGCGCACGATCCCGTCGAGCGGCAGGCGCTCGCCGGGGCGGACGAGGATGCGCGACCCCGGCTGGACGTCCTCCGCGGGCACGCTCCGCGCGGGATCCACGAGCGTCGCCGTCGCCGGCGCGAGGTCC
>JAKLKT010000602.1 GCA_023150495.1 Planctomycetota bacterium | reverse complement strand
GTCGATGGCGGCGCCCACGGCCGCGTGCGCGCGCGTCTCCTCGCGGAGCAGCAGCCGCGCGATGTCGCGCGGCGCGAGGAGGTCGAGCTGCGGCGCCGCGGGGTCGATCGCCTCGGTCGGGAGATCCTCGTACCGCTGCACACGCCTAGCGTAGTCGAGGCGGACGACGGCCGCGCCGGCGGACGGGCCTCGCCTGTCGCCGGGAGGCCCGCGGCTCGCGCGGCGCTTCGTGCCCGTCGCTGCTACCCGGCCGGGTCGCCGTTGCCGGACTGGCCCGGCGGGTCCGGATCGGGTGGGATGCGCGGCGGGTCGAGGCTCTTGCCCGTCAGCCGCCCGAACATCTGCGTCCACCAGTGGTGCTTCTCCGAGCCGCAGCCCATCTCGGTGTGCCCCGGCTGCAGCATGTTCCGGTGGTGGCCCGAGGACCGGAACCACTGCCAGAACGCCGCCCGGCCGTCCGGCGCCCCGAGCGCGATGTTCTCGGAGACGCCGCCCCCGTAGCCCTCCCGCTGCGCGCGTTGCGAGGGCGTCCGCAGGTGGGGCGTCGGGCTGTCGTGCGCGAAGTAGTCGCGCTGGCGCATCTCGATCGAGTGCTTCCGCGAGCCGCGCACGAGCCGCTCGTCGATCTTCAGCGCCTCGAGCCCCATGAGCGAGCGGTACTCGTTGACGGCAAGCACGTTCGCGCGCTCCTCGTCGTCGGCGCTCGTCGTCACCTCGCGGTTGTACTTCGCGACGAGGTCGTTGTACTCGAGGCGCTTCCGGTCGCGGTCGTCGAGGGGGGTCCTCGCGCCATCGATCGCCTTCTGGATCCGCTCGACCGTCGCCTCGTAGAGCGGCTCCGCGAGGGGGTCGGCGCGGGCGAGCCGCGCGTCCAGGTCCTTGAGCTCCGCGTCGAGCGCGACCGCGTCGTCGGACTTCGCGAGGAGCCGCGGATAGGGCGTCTCGCAGATCGCACGCACGGCGCCGACGAGCCGCTCCGCCTCCTTCTGCGGCTCCTCGCTCGTGGCCGGGTAGGGGTAGCGGGTCCCGCTCAGGATGAACTCGAGCGCCGCCTCGCGCGCCGCGCGCAGGTCCGCGCCGAGGACCGACGCGAAGCGCGCGTGCGAGAACGCCTTCTCCTGCCCGAGCGCCTCCGCCACCGCCGCGCGGCGCTCCCTGAGCGCGAGCGCGAGCGCCTCCGCCGCGGGCGCGCCCAGCTTCTCGAGCGCGTCGAACGCCTCGACGCGCCGCGCGGCGACGGTCGAGCGCGCCTGCTTTCCGAGCTTGTCGATCTCCTCCTTCTCGAGGACCGACTTCTCCTCGGCGATCGTCACGAGGCGGCCGCGGAAGAGCCGGAAGCCCTCCGCGGGCTCCGGGATGCCGCGCCGCCGCGCGAGCACGCGCGTCAGGAGCGCGACGTCCTGGCCCGACTTGAAGAAAGCCGCGTACGCCGCCTCGGCCTCCTTCGGCTGGTCCTCGCCGTCGAAGAAGAGCGCGACGGCGAGCCGCGGCGGCTCCTCGAGCCCCGCGAGGCGGAAGAGGCGCACGAACGACTTGGGCGGCAGCGCGCTCCACGTGCATGCGATCTCCGCGCCGTCCTTCGACGCGCGGATCCCGCCCGCGTCGGCCGCGACGACGTCCCCGCGCCCCTCGGGCAGGAGGATGTCCGTGAACTCCGCCGGCCGCGCGCGGACCGCGGCGACGAGGTCCGCCATCAGGTTCGCGAGGAGCGCCAGCTCCTCCGCCTGGACGCGCGCCTGCGGGTGGCGCGAGATCGACGCGAGGAGCGATGCGGCCTCGCCGTACCGCCGCCCGCGGACGAGGTCCCGGACGGCGGGCGGCTCCTCGTACTCCCTTGGCTCGCCGGGAGGCGCGGGCTCCTCCGGCCCCGGCGGGGGCTTCCCCTGCTCCGGCGGCGGTTTCGCGGCGAGAAGCGCGGAGGCGCGCCGGGCGCGGAGGGCCGCGATCCGGACCTCGAGATCCTCCGCCTGCGGCGTCCCGACGAAGACCGTGCGGCTCGCCTCGAGGAGGTCGATCCGCGCGTCGATGTCGTCGCTCTGCCCCGCGAGCTTCAGGAGGCCGCGGTACTCCTCGGCGATCCGGTGGGCGACGTCCGCGCGCGCCCGCTCCGCGCGCTCCCGGTAGACGTAGTCCACTTCGGGGAACTCGCGCCACACGCGGAGCGCCTCGCCGAAGCGGCGCGCGGCGATGTGCCCGCGGGCCTCCTCCTCCGCCTTGGCGAAGCGGCGCTCGACGCGCGCGGTGCGGGCGTTCCGGAGCGCCTCCTCGACGGCGCGCG
>JAKLKT010000601.1 GCA_023150495.1 Planctomycetota bacterium | reverse complement strand
CCAGTACAAGACGACGCTCACGATCGCGGCGCGCGGCGTCCGGGTGGAACCGTCGGAGGTCACGCTGTCCGTCAGCGTCGTGCGGCCCCAGGAGCCCCCCTCGCTGAGGCTGCCCGCGTCGCTCGACCTCGGCGACGTGCCGAGGGACCACGCGGCCGAGCTGGTCGGGACCTTCCCGCTCGAGCTGCCCGAGGGCTTCGAGGGGACGGACATCGTCCTCGAGAGCGGCGGTTCCGCGAAGGTCGTCTCGGAGCCGACGCCGCTCGCGCTCGGGCACAACGACGTCACCTTCCGGCTCCGGCCGGCCTCGCTCGAGACGGGCGAGCAGATCGAGTTCGTGCGCGTGCTCGCGCGGCGCGGCCGGCGCGCGCGCGAGGCGGGCATGTTCGCGCTGCGCTGGCGGATCACGGACGGGAAGCTCGCGGTCAAGGAGGTACGGAAGCCCGAGGCGCTCCCGTTCCGCGGCGGGGCCGCCGAGGCCGCGCTCGCGGTCGAGACGAGCGAGGATCTCAAGGGCAAGACGGTGGCGATGAAGCTCTCGTTCGAGAAGCTGCCGGAGGGCATGGAATCGACGCTCTCCACGACGCAGGCGGAGCTCGCCGGCGGCGTGCAGGTCGTGCCCGTGCGGTTCGAGGTGACCGGGGCGCGGCCGGGTTCCTACCGCGGGAAGCTCGAGCTCGCGCTCGACACCGGGCTCGTCCTCGCGTCGGCGCAGATCCCGGTCGTCGTCAAGCCGCTCGCCGTGGCCGTGGAGGTCGAGGGCAGCCTCGAGGGGCTCGCGCTCGACGCGGACCGTTCGGTCGCCCTGGTGGTCACGGTGGACGACGCGCTCCTCCAGCCCGTCGAGGTCGCGGTCAACCTGGACCGCGCCGGGCTGCCGGAGGATGTGTCGATCCAGACGCTCAAGACGGCATCGCTCGGGCGCGGGGGCAAGGTGCGCGTGCCCGTGAGGTTCCGCGTGGCGCCCGGGGCCGCGGCGGGGACGTGGCATCCGCGCGTGTCGCTCAAGGCCGAGGACGGGGTCGTGATCGAGCCCTCGACCGTGGACCTGACGGTCGTCGTCCCGGAGCCCGCGGTCGTGAAAGCCGCGGTGGTCCAGCCGTCGGACGCGCAGAAGTCGATGTGGGGGATCCTCGGCCTCGTCGCACTCGCGCTGACCGCGGCGACCGCCCTCTACGTCGGCCGCAGCAAGGACGACCTGCTCCTCCAGGTCAACGGTTGACCTGCGCGGGCGTCGTAAGTCCTTGATGTGAAGGAGCGTGCGGGCGCCAACCTGCGCCACCGCTGGCGCACGGCTTGCGCCACGCCTGGCGCACATTGGCCGACCGAAGCTCTTGTCCGACAACGACTTGCGCGATCCGGGCAGGTCAACCGTTGACCTGCGAGGCGATCACGCGGGTCTGGATGGTGATGTGGTCGTGGACGAGGTGCATGCCTAGGCGCGCGTACAGCTTGCCGGAGCCGTAGTTCACGTTCCAGCGCGTGCGGTCGAGGTCGAAGTGAGCCTCGAGCGTCAGGTCGTTCCCGTTCCGCACCCCGACCGTCGCCGGGAACGCGACCGGGTTCGTCACCCCGCGCATCGTGAGCTCCGCCTCGACCTCGAAGTTCGGCGCGCCAAGCGTCGCCCCGGCGATCGGCGCCACGCGGGTGAACGCGAGCCGCGCCACCGGATGGGCGCCGACCGCGAAGAAGTCCTCCGACTCGAGGTGCCGCCGCAGCAGGTCCGCCATGTCGCCCGAGAGATCCGCGACCTCGATCGTCCTCATGTCGATGTCGAAGACGCCCCGCGCGATGGCGCCGCCCCGGACCGTGAGCCTCCCGCCCGAGAGCCGCAACGTCCCGTCGTGGCTGCCGCCCGGATTCCGCCCGACCCAGCCGATGAGGCTCCGGCCCAGGTCCACCGCGTACTCCCCGTCGCGCGGCGGCGCCTCGGGCGCCGGCCCGTCCGCACGCCCCTCGAACGGATGGCCCGCCTCGCGCCACGCTTCCCGCCCGCCCTCGAACCGGTGGACATCCCCGTACCCGGCGCCAAGGAGCCGCTCCGCCGCGTCCGCCGACGCGCGCGACGCGGGCCCCTCGCAGTACGTGACGACCGTCGTGCCGCGGTCCGGCACGAGCGCGCCCACCTGATCGAGGAACGTCACCTCGTAGATGCACGCGTTCACGGCGCCCGGAAGCCGCCCCTCGCGGAACACCTCCGGGGGGAGGACGTCGAGGAGGACGAAGGGCCGCTTCGCGTCGAGCCAGCGCTTCAACTCCTTCTCACCGATGACGCGCGCGACG
>JAKLKT010000600.1 GCA_023150495.1 Planctomycetota bacterium | reverse complement strand
GAGCCACGCGAGGACCGTCGCCGCGTTCCTGTCCGGCGGGAAGACCGGGTACCACACCTTCGCGATGCGGCCCTCCTCCACGTACCACGCCTGGCGCCGGATCAGGGTGTCCGGGCCGCCGCTCTCGACCTTGTACTGGAACGTCGGCAGCCGCATCGCGCGCACGAGCCGGAGCCCCTCGTCCGAGAGGATCTCGTAGCGCGCCCGGTTGCGCTCGAGGAACGCGCGCTGGAACGCCGTCGTCTGCGTGCTCACGCCGTAGACCTTCACGAGGAGCCGCTCGAACTCCTCGTGCAGGTCGCGGAAGCCGCAGCTCTGCGGCGTGCAGCCGCGCGCGCCCGGGATGAAGTTCCAGTCGTCGAGAGCGGGCTCGCCGGGCACGCCCGTGCGCGGGTAGAAGAAGAGGACCGCGCGGTGGAGCTTCGAGAGAAGGACCTCGCCGCCCGATGTGGAGGGGAGCGCGAGGGGAGGGAGCGTCGCGCCCGCGAGGTGGTCGCACGCGCCGTCGTCCACGGGCACCGGGATCCCGTCCGGGATCACGTGGGGGTTGTCGAGATCCTCGCGCTTCACAGCCGCCTCTTTGCCCAGACCGCGAGCGCGTGCGCCGCAAGCGCGACGTTCTCCTCGCGCTTCGCGTCGTCCTCGCCCTCCTTCAGGCTGTGGTCGCCCGGCACGATGGCGACCGCCGGCGGCGTCTCGCACGACGCCGCGAGGCCGTAGATCGCCGCGGGGGCGCAGAGGTCGTCCCTGTCGCCGCAGAGGATGAGGATCGGGAGCTTCAGCTTCGCGACCCTCTCCGCCTCGGGGAAGACCTTGCCGGGCTCGCCCGGCGCATGCACCGGGAACGTGAGCAGCGCGACGCCCGCGAGGTCGTCCGGCTTCGCGGCCGCGCGGAGGAGCGCCGCGACGCTTCCGAGCGACTTCCCCGCGACGATCACCTTCTTCACGCCCTCGAGCCCCTTCGCGTACGCGATCGCCGCCTCGAGGTCCTCGATCTCGGTCGAGAGGTCGGGCGCGGGCTCCTTCTTCGCCGTGAAGTACGCCCACTCGAACCGCACGGCGACGAACCCCTCGGAACAGAGCCGCTCGGCGCACGTCCTGAGGAGCGGAAGCCCTCCGTGGTACCCCTTGCCCGCGGCGATCACGACCGCGCCGCCGTTCGGCTTCGCCGGCATGTCGACCGTCCCTTTGAGCTTCACGCCGCGCGGCGTCGGGATCTCGACCTCGCGCGGCTCCGCGGCGAGGCACGGCAGGAGAGGCAGAAGGACGAGAAGGGCGCGTCGCACGGGGCACCTCCGGGGAAGGTACGATTCTCCCTCATGATCAAGGGCGTACACACGATGTTCTACACGTCCGACGCGGAGGGGCTCCGCGCGTTCCTCCGGGACAAGCTCGGGTTCAGCGCGACCGACGTCGGCGAAGGCTGGCTGATCTTCGACATTCCGGAGGCGGACATGGGCTGCCATCCGGCCGACACGTCGCACGGCGCGCCCTCCGGCACCCACGACATCTCCTTCTACTGCGACGACGTGAGAAAGACCGTCGCCGAGCTGAAGAGGAAGGGCGTCGAGTTCACGAAGCCGATCGTGGACCAAGGCTACGGGCTCGTCACCTACTTCAAGGCGCCGGGCGGCCTCGAGCTCCAGCTCTACCAGCCGAAGTACGTCAAGTGAGCTTGCGGCGTCGCTGCAGGCGCCGGGCGGAGACGGGTGCGCCCGCCTCCGGCGGCTGCCGAGCGCTGCGCCCCCGGAGCCCCCTCACCTCGCCTCTCAGTCGTCCAAGGGCACCTTCTCCGCGCGCAGGTGGTGCGGCGCCTGCTCGCTCAGCCGCGCCACCTCGGCCTCCGCCGCCGCCTTCTGCGGATAGGGGAAGGTCTTCACGATGGAGCCGTTGACGGCGCAGACGGCCCACACGATCTTCATCCGGCCGACCGGGGCCACGGGCGCGCCCTTCTTCGCCTTCGGCTCCTTGCGCGCGGTCTTCGCCTTTGCCTCCCGCTCCCGCTCGGTGGCCGCCGCCTCCTCCTGCATCTTCGCGATCCGGTCCCGGTTCGACATCCTGCCCATGGCGCACAAGGGTACCGGAACGTTTCTCTTCTTTGACACAACGGCGCGCCGGGACGTGCCAAGATGGTCGCCCATGCGGTGGGCTGCCCTCCTCCTCCTCGCTCTTCCCCTGTCCGCGCAGGACGCGGATCCGGCGAAGCGGCTCGGCGACGCGGACGCGGCCGTGCGCGCCGAGGCCGCGCGCGAGCTCGGCCGGCTCGGCGGCAAGGCGTCGGGCGC
>JAKLKT010000599.1 GCA_023150495.1 Planctomycetota bacterium | reverse complement strand
GAACGCCGCGCCCGCGATCACGTCCGCGGCGGCGGTCGGCGCGAGCGCCGGGCGCGCGAGACGGAGGAGCGGCGGGAAGGCCACTGGACTACTGGAGGAGGCGTGCGATGTCGTTCCGGAACGCGAGCACGAGGAGCCCGAGGATGAGCACGAGGCCCGCCATCTGGAGCCAGCCGACGACGCGCTCCGGCAGCGGCTTGCCTCGCAGCTTCTCGGCGCATAGGAGCACGATCTGGCCGCCGTCGAGGACGGGGATCGGCAGCAGGTTCAGGATCGCGAGGTTGACCGAGATGAGCCCGAGGATCTGGAGGTAGAGCCCCCATCCCTGGTCGAACATGTTGTAGGTCGCGGTCACGAGCGCGATGGGGCCGCCGATCGCCTCGGTGGAGACGCGCCGGGTGACGAGGCCCTTCACCGTGAGGACCACCATCTCGATGAAGCGCGTCGTGCGCCGCCACCCGAGGGCCGCCGCGCGGACGACGTTCCGCTCGCGCCGCACCGTCTGGACGAGCTCTCGGGCGTAGCCGAGGTCCGCGGGCCGCGGCGCAGGTACGAGCCGCACGTCGATCGTCCGGTCGCCGCGCCGGATCCCGAGGTCGAGCGGCTTCAGGCCGTTCGCGCGGATCGCCTTCGTCATGTCCTCCCACGACGCGACGGGCGTTCCGGCGACCGTCTGGACGGTGTCGCCGGCCTCGAGCCCCGCGCGGGAGGCGGGGCTGTCCGGCTGCGGGACCACGCGCGTCGTCCCCGGCCCCTCGAACGGCGTGATGCCGATCATCGGGGTCAGCGGCAGGCGCACATCGAGATCCGCCTCCTGGCCGTCCGCCCTGCGGACGCGCATCCTGACCTCGATCTCCGCGACCTCGCCGGACGCGGCCGCCGCCGCCGCGAGGACCTCGTCGATGTCGTGCGGCGCGGAGACCGGCTTGCCGTCGATCGCGACCACGACGTCGCCGGGACTGCCGCCCGCCTTCGCCGCGGGCGAGTCCTTCGCGACCTCCTTCGCCTCCGCCCTCAGCTCGGGCCCGATGCCGAGCGGCAGGTCGGCGCCCGCCTGGCGGGGCTGGACGAGGACATCGAGGCGCTCGTCGCCGCGCTCCACGGTGAGCGTCACGGTCGCCGAGAGCTCGCTGCTCGCGAGGTCGAGGTAGTCGAGGATCTCGCGCCCGTCCACGTGCGTGATGAGGTCGCCCGGCTTCAGCCCCGCCTTCCATGCGGGACCGCCGGGCTGCACGAAGCCGATCCGCGTCGACTGGAGCGGCACGCCGATCCCGAACGCCCACACGAACAGCGCGAAGGCGAGGATCAGGTTGAAGAGGACGCCCGCGCTCATGATGAAGAGGCGCGAGGAGAAGGGCTTGTTCGGGAACTCGTCCGGTGCGCCGGTGTTCTGCTCGCCCGGGTTCTCGGCCGCCATCTTCACGTAGCCGCCGAGCGGGATCATGCCGATGCGGTAGCGGGTGCCCTTCCGGGTCCAGCCGAAGATCTCCTTGCCGAAGCCGACGCTGAAGGCCTCCACGCGCGTGCCGGTGAGGCGGCACGCGAGGAAGTGCCCGAGCTCGTGGAAGAAGATGAGGCCGCCGAGGCCGACGACGGTCATCAGCACCCCGAGCGGATCGAACGCGGCGAGCATCACGTGGGCCACTTCCTTGCTTCCTCCCTGGCGGCGCGGTCCGCCGCAAGGATATCGTCCAGTTCCGGGTCGGCCACGATCGTCGCGCTCCGGAGCACCGTCTCGGCCGTCTTCCAGATGGCCGGGAAGGGGATCTCCCCCGCGAGGAACCGTTCGACCGCCACCTCGTTCGCGGCATTGAGCACCGTGCCCGCCGTCCCGCCGACGCGCACCGCCTCCTCCCCGAGCGCGAGGGCCGGGAAGCGCGCGCGGTCCGGCGCCTCGAACGTGAGCGAGGCGAAGTCCCTCACGTCGAAGCGCGAGAAGGAGGGCCCGCGCCGCTCCGGGAAGGAGAGCGCGTACTGGATCGGCAGGCGCATGTCGGGCCTCCCGATCTGCGCCACGACCGAGCCGTCCACGAACTCGACCATCCCGTGGACGATCGACTGCGGGTGGACGACCACCTCGATCTCCTCCGGGGCGAGCCCGAAGAGCCCGTGCGCCTCGATGATCTCGAGCGCCTTGTTCATGAGCGTGGCGGAGTCGATCGTGATCTTCCTGCCCATCGACCAGGTCGGATGGCGGAGGGCGTCCTCGGGTGTCGCCTCCGCGATCCGCTCCGCGGGCCACGTGCGGAAGGGACCGCCCGACGCGGTCAGGATCACCCTCCGGACC